>JAEUMA010000722.1 GCA_016793565.1 Rhizobiaceae bacterium | reverse complement strand
AGTGATAGCGGTCGAACAACAGGTCGGTGCGCTCGACGGTGGTGTCGAGATAGTTCTGCAGATACTCGGTCGTGGCCTTTTCGAGGCCCCGTCCCACCTGCTGAGTGGCGTTGAGCGACAGGCGCTGCACGTTCCACAACGCGATGCCGCCCGCCAGCAGCAGGTCGAATAGCAACGCGCCGCCCACGACCAGAATGAACTTCGCGCGAAAGGTGCGTGGAGCCAGGCTCCAACCCTTGCCCGCAGTCGTGTCGGCCGCCGTCATGCCGGCTTCCGCCCCGACGCGACCCAGACCGGCCACCCCGCATAGCCTTTCGGGTGGAGGGCCGCGAAAAGATGGTCCTGGAAGCCGCGCCGGAACTTCTCGACGAACTCTGCGCTGTCGCCCCGCTGCTGGGACATGCCACCGGCGAACAACTCTTCCCAGGATTTCACGATGTCGGCGAAGTCCTGCGGGTCGCCGTCGAGGTTGGTGACCATGAAGGACTCCATCCGCACGTCGTCAAAGCCGGCCTCGACCATGAATTTCCGGCTCTTCGGGCCGAATTCGAGGTCCATGTCGAAATGCGCGAACAGTTTCGACAATTCGTCATAGGTCCACTGGATGCTTTCGCCGCGTGGCTCGCCCAGGCACTGCGATATCTTCTCGTTGGTCACGTAAACCCGTCCGCCAGGCTTGCAGATGCGGAACAGCTCCTTGAGGATCAGGTCCGGCTTGTTGAAGATCTGCAGCGCGTGTCGGCAAGTGACGAAGTCGAACTGCTCGTCTTCGAGGAGCATTTCGGCCGCGTCGCCATAAATGTATTCGATGCCCTGGATGCCGAAGTCCGCAGCGACCTTACGGGCGTAGCCGAGGCTCGATCGGGAGTGATCCAGCGCCACCAGACGCGCGGGCTTGAACTCCTTGTAGACCAGCACGGCGAAGTCGCCGATGCCGCAGCAGATGTCGGCGATGGTCAGGCCCTCGCGCATGCCATGCCTCGGCAGGATGTTGCGCTCGTGGCGCCACGTCATCTTGGTCTGCGTGCGCAGGATTGGGATGAATTCGCCCTCTTCGAGGAAGGACTGGCCCGGATAGAACTCGCTGTCGTACTCCTCGACGACGATGTTGGGATTGACCTTGTTGAGCGCGCCGAACTTTCGCGTGGACCAGCCGACGACGCTCGATGTGATCACGGCGACGCGCAGGTCGGGCCGCTCGGAACAGGCGCGCACCAGACTTCCGGCCAGAACGTGGAAGGCGATGTTGTTCAGCCGCACCAACCGCTTCACATTGACGTAGAAGGTGCCGCGCACTCCGGCCAGCGACGTCTCCAGCAGCTTCGTGCAGGCTTCGAGTTCGCTGACGTCCTGCGGACGCATCGATCCTATGATGGAGAATTCCTGATTGTTGTCGTCGTATTTGACGACGAAAGACGACTGCGAGGGCTTTGCCATTATTGTTCGGAGTCCTCGAGCGCGAGATCGGCAGTCAGTCGCACGGTCGCGGAATCGGGCTGCTCCACGGAGAAGACCGCGCCGTAATCCACCGCAAGTTCATAGAGGCCGATTCGCAGGTCGAGCGGCCCCTGTGCGAACAATGCCTTCCGATACCGGTCGCTTACCGTCGGCCGATGCAGCTCGCGAACGGTCTCCACATAGAAAGCGGCACGGTCGTCGTCGGCCGGGATCGTCAGCTCGACGCGGTCGACCGACCCTGCCCGCGACACATGGCAGCGGAATCGCCCTTCACCGGCATGGCTGCGGAAGACCGTTTCGAGCAGTTCGTTGAGCGCTGACGAGAACAGGTTCGAATAGAGCAGCGAATCCGTGCGATTATGGCTCACCATTCTGGCGAGATAGGAGGATATGCGGTCGCAATGTGTCCAGTTGGACACGAACACACCGATGTCCATCTCGACTTCGAGCATCGGGCGGAACTCCGCCTTGGCGGCGGCTTCATGCACGGCAAGCGTCATTCGTCGGCTCCGCGGCGGACACGGCGTTGAATACGACCGGGAGGCCGACCGCCGAATGGACAAAGCACAAAAAAGGCCCCGGTGCCGAGACCCAAACCCGCCTGCATCGATAACCCCAAAAACCTTTACGGAATATCAAACATCCGTGCGAATCAACGATAGCACGCCGGATTCGCCGATCAACTGCTTGCCTCGCTTTGGTCACTGCGTCTATCTCCTGTGCCCATGCAGGAGAACTCCGGTCATACGGGCGAGGCTGAGCCGAGCATCCACGAACTCCGACGCGAGCTCGACGAGCTGCGCGCCGAGAACGACCGCCTCAGGGCCGAACTCGTCGACCTCGAAATGCTGCACCAGAGCACGATCGAGCACGGCGAGGCGGTCGAGGACCAGCTCGCCGAGAACAACATTCTTCTGCAGAAGACGCAGGCCAGGCTCGAGGCCGAACTGACGGACGCTGCGCGCTACGTCTTTTCCATTTTGCCCGAGCATCGCGCTGAGCATCCGCACACCGACCACTTGCTGATTCCCTCCACCGAACTGGGCGGTGATTCGTTCGGGTATCACGACATCGATGACGACCACATTGCATTCTATCTTCTGGACGTCTGCGGTCACGGCGTCGGCGCGGCGCTGCTGTCGGTGACAGTCATCAACGTACTGCGCGCGTCGGCGCTGCCAAACGCCGATTTTCGTGACCCGCCGGCGGTCCTGGCCGCGCTCAACGAAGCCTTCCCGATGGAAAAGCAGGACAATATGTTCTTCACCATCTGGTACGGGGTATACCAGAGGTCATCGGGGCGGCTGGATTTCTCCTCGGCGGGACATCCGCCGGCGATTCACCTGCGCCCCGACGCGGACGGCGCCGTAATCGCGACCGAACTTGTCACTTCGGGCGGCATGGCGGTCGGCACCTTTCCGGACATGGATTACGAGCGCGACACAGTGGCGGTTCTGCCGGGGGACAGCCTGCTCATCCTGAGCGACGGTACGTTCGAGGTGAACGGGCCGAACGGCGAAATGCTGTCCTTCCAGGAGTTCGTTGACTTCGTTGCTGCCGACAAGGCCGTCAGCCCGGTTCGAGTTCATGAATGGGTGCGACGCTGGAATGGCGACGGACCGCTGCCGGACGATTTTTCGCTCCTGCAAGTCCGCTTCTGACGCGCAAGGGCGCGTTCGCGCTCTTGCGCAACGTGATCGCTTCAGCGCGTCGGGGCGCCCGCGACCTCCGCGACCCAATGTTCGGCAAGCGCCACCACAGCGGCGTTGATCGGGCCGCAGGGTATCGCCGGGATGATCGAGGCATCGACGACGAAGAGATTGTCGAAACCCCTCACGCGCAGATCGGCATCCACGACGGCATCGTCGTCCGTTCCCATCCGGCAGGTGCCGCAGGGATGGTGGTGCGTCGAAACCGAGCGCGCCACGAAGGCGTCGAGTTCCTGGTCGGTGCGCGCTTCTGGGCCGGGCAGGACTTCGGCATCCCGCCACTCGTCCAGCGCCGGGTGCGCGCCGACTTCGCGCGCGCGCCGCAGCGCTGTCCGGAAGGTCGCACGGTCGTATTCGGCGTCGAGATAGCGCGGGTCGATGATCGGCGCGTCCTTGCGGCTGGGCCCGCCGGGGCGAAGCTGGCCTCGGCTTTGAGGATGTGTGACGCCGAACAGCAGCGTGTAGGCCGATCCATAAGGCGGCGCCTTGAGGCCGGCCGCTGCCGAGGGCGCCACGACGCAGGCCAGCACGATATCGGGGCTGCCTTCGGCGCGGGCCATATCGTCCCCATGCAGATACATCAGCGATTCGGAGTGCTGCAGCCGCGAGGGCGGCACCGGCTTTCGCGCGCGATAGACATTGCCGAGCCCCAACAGGTGATCCTGCAGGTTCTCGCCGATTTCCGTGCGATCCAGCCGGCAGGCGATGCCGGCGTCGCGCAGGCTTGCTTCGGGGCCGATTCCCGACCGCATGAGAATGAGGGGCGACGATATCGCTCCCGCCGAAAGCACGATCCGGTCGGCCGAAAGGCGCAACGTCTCGCTTCCGCGCACCGCGACGATCCCGGCCGCGAGCGAGTTTTCCCACTCGATCTCATCGACCTCGCAGCCTGTCAGGATCGTCAGATTGGGACGCGACCGGACCTCCGGAGTGAGATAGGCGTCGGCGACGCTGAGACGGCGGCCGTTACGGATGTTGAGCGAATTGGGCGACGTGCCGACGATTGAGCCGCTGTTGTGATCGCTGAGAACTGGCGCGCCCAGCGCCTGGCCGGCGGCGATGTAGGCGCGGACGACCGGGCTGACCTCGTCTTGCGGTAGCCAGACGTCGAGCGGCCCTCCAAGGCCCCGCGCCGAATGTTCGAAGGCTGTGAAGGACTCGCTGCGCCTGAAAGCCGGTAGGAGGCTTTCGAAGGACCAGCGCTCCCCGCCGGCCGTACGCCATGCGTCGAAATCGTCGGCATGGCCGCGGACATAGGCCATGGCGTGCAGACAACCCGAACCGCCGACGACCTTTCCGCGCGGCCACTCGTGCACGCGCCAGTCCGTGAAGGGTTGCGGCACCGTCCTATAGGCCCAGTCGTAGGCACGTCCCTGCAGTTGCGTCCACTTCAGCGGATCGGCGATGTCTGGATCGGCGGGCTCGTCGCCCGCTTCGACCAGACAGACCCTGCAAGCCGGATCGGCGGTCAGCCGCGCCGCGAGCACCGATCCTGCCGATCCCGCGCCGATTACCAGCACGTCGAAATGCGTCTCCACGGTCCGCCTCGCTCCGCTGCTGAAACCGATCAGGCCGCGAACGAGCCGGCGCTCGACCGTTCGTTGATCTGCTGGAGCACCGCTTGCAGATGCGTGCGCATGGCGCGCTCAGCCGCGTCGGAATCGCGTCTGGCGATGGCGTCGGCTATGGCGCGGTGCTCGGCATCCCGCTTGGCGATGCGCTTGGGGCATGTCGGCGGCGACATGCCGGAAATGCGCACCCGCGCATCGACGCCCACCTGCCGCAGCATGCGATAGAACTCGGTGGCTAGGTGGTTGCGGGCCGCCGCCGCGACCGAGAGGTGAAAAGCGAAGTCCGCCTCGCCATAGGCGGCGTTCTCCGGCGTGGTGGCAGCCTCCACGATGCGCGCGATCTCGAGCGGCGAAGCCCGTAGTGAGGCAAGCCGTGCCAGCCCCGGCTCCATCATCAGCCGAAGCTCGATAACCTCCAGCGGATTGGTGAGCCGCACAAGTTCCTCGCTGTAGCGGGGCTGCGCACTGGGCGCTCGGCGGACATGCGCTGCCTTGATGTCGCCGGCACGACGCATCACCTCCAGCGCCTTGCGCAACTGGTGCCGTTTCACGTTCAGGCCTTCGGCGAGGTCCCGCTCGGAGGGCAGTTTTTCGCCCGACCTCTGCATCGCGCGAATGGCGGCAACGATCTCGTCCACGCCGAGCGGCGTCGTCTTCTGCTGCCCTGCGGTCAAGACTGATCTCCCCGAAAAGCCGCGTCGCGGCGGCCGCGCAAATCACAACCAGTTCAACCAATTTATCTGGTCAGGCTCTGGTTGACAACATCAGTTGGCC
>JAEUMA010000044.1 GCA_016793565.1 Rhizobiaceae bacterium | reverse complement strand
AATGCCCAACAAAATGCTGATCGACGCCTCCCACCCGGAGGAAACACGCGTCGTTGTCGTTCGCGGTAACCGCATCGAAGAATTCGATTTCGAATCCCAGGATAAGAAACAGCTTCGAGGAAACATCTACCTAGCCCGGGTAACCCGGGTGGAGCCGTCGTTGCAGGCGGCGTTCGTGGAATATGGCGGCAACCGCCATGGCTTCCTCGCCTTCAGTGAAATCCACCCCGACTATTATCAGATCCCGGTCGCGGATCGGCAGGCGCTGCTGCGCGCGGAAGCCGAGGACCGCGAATCCGACGATGACGACGACGGCGACGGCGAGGACGGCCGCTCCCGCGGGCGGCAGCGACGCCGCGGCAGCAAGACGCGCGACGGCGGCAAGAACAGGCAGCGGGCAACGTCTGGGGAGGATACGGAACATCCCGCCGACGACGAGTCACATGGCCAGGCCGAGGGCAGCGGTTCCGACGAACAGCCCGCCGGGGCCGGCAGCGAAAACCGCGTCATGGAAGAAGCGGTCGAGGCAGAGACCGTCTCGGAAATCCCGGAGCCCGAGCGTGGCGGCGTCGACGACGCTCCCTCGAACGGCGCCGACGCCGACGAAGTGGAGATGGTGGGCGCCGAGGACGCGCTGGAGGAAGCGCGCGACCGCCGTAAGCCGCCGCGCCGGCACTACAAGATCCAGGAAGTGATCAAGCGCCGGCAGATCATGCTGGTGCAGGTCGTCAAGGAGGAGCGCGGCAACAAGGGCGCGGCCCTCACGACCTACCTTTCACTGGCCGGCCGCTATTCCGTCCTGATGCCCAACACCGCTCGCGGCGGCGGCATCTCGCGCAAGATCACCAATGCGACGGACCGCAAGCGCCTGAAGGACGTGGTCAAGGATCTTGACGTGCCGCAGGGCATGGGCGTCATCCTGCGCACCGCCGGCGAAAACCGCACCAAGGCGGAGATCAAGCGCGACTACGAATATCTCATGCGGCTCTGGGAGAACGTCCGCAACCTGACGCTGAAGTCTACTGCTCCTGCCCTCGTCTACGAGGAAGGCAGCCTCATCAAGCGCTCGGTGCGCGACCTCTACAACAAGGACATCGACGAGATCCTCGTCGCCGGCGAGGACGGCTATCGCGAGGCCAAGGACTTCATGCGCATGCTGATGCCCAGCCATGCCAAGATGGTCCAGCCCTATCGCGACCCAACGCCGATCTTTGCCCGCAACGGCATCGAGGCGCAGCTCGACCGCATGCTGCAGCCGCAGGTGACGCTGAAGTCCGGCGGCTACATCATCATCAACCAGACCGAGGCGCTGGTTTCGATCGACGTCAATTCCGGGCGCTCCACCAAAGAGCATTCGATCGAAGACACCGCGCTGCAGACGAATCTCGAGGCGGCGGAGGAAGTAGCCCGCCAGCTCCGGCTGCGCGACCTCGCCGGCCTGATCGTCATCGACTTCATCGACATGGAGGAGAACCGGAACAACCGGTCGGTCGAGAAGCGGCTGAAGGATCATCTCAAGAACGACCGCGCGCGCATCCAGGTCGGCCGCATCTCGCATTTCGGCCTGTTGGAGATGTCGCGCCAGCGCATCCGCGCGAGCGTGCTGGAATCGACCATGAAGCCGTGCCCGCATTGCGGCGGCACCGGCCATGTCCGCTCGGATTCGTCGGTGGCGCTGATGGTGGTGCGCGCGATCGAGGAGTTCCTGCTGAAGGATTCGCGCAACCACATCTCGGTGCGCACGCCCTCCGCCACGGCGCTCTACGTGCTCAACCACAAGCGCCAGACGCTGGTGGAACTGGAGATGCGTTTCGGCCTGACGATCACGGTCGAAGCGGACGAATCGGTCGGCTCACAGCACTACGCGATCCTGCGTGGCGCCGTTGCCGAGAAGGCGGTCGCTCAGCCGGTGCTGGCTACGCCGCCGGTTGTCGATGAACCCGAGGACGAAGAGTTCGAGGTGGAAGAAGCCGTCGTCGAGGAGGATGACGCCGAAGAAGCCGCGGAAGAGCGCCCGGCGACCCAAAACAACGCCGAGGGCGACGATGGCAATCGCAAGCGGCGCAGACGCCGCAGGCGGCGTGGCGGACGCGACCGAGATCGCGAGCAGCCTTCGGCCGGCCAGCCGCAGCTGGTGTCCGAAGATGGCGAACACGCGGACGATGACGACGGCGAGGATGACGGCGACGAACAGGCCCAGCCTCATGCCGAGGGTGCGGCTGGAGACGAGAACGGCGAGCGAAAGAAGCGCCGCCGCGGCAAGCGTGGCGGCCGCCGGCGGCATCGCGAGGACGATGCCGCCATGCCGGCCGAGACCGTGCATGCGGCGGCGGAGTTCGCAGAGACTTCGCCCGAGCACCACGCTGAGCCGGTAGCGATCACCGAGGCGGTGGTCGAGGCCGAAATCGAGGCCGGGGCGGCGCAGGTGAAGGAAGCTGAAGCTCCCGCTACCGAGCCGGCGGAAGCCGCACCGGCGGAGGCCGCACCGGCGGAGGCGGAGGCCAAGCCCAAGCGCGCCCGCCGGACTCCGGCCAAGACGAAGAAGGCCAAGGCGGAGGAAACCGCCGGAGCCGAGGAGCCCGCCGCGGCCGATGAGAAGAAGCCCGCGCGCAAGCCGCGAGCTCCGCGCCGCAAAGCGGCGGCGGCCGACGCCGCGGTGACGGCGGAGACTGCGCCGGCCGCCGATCACGCTCCGGTGGAAATCGCCCCGATCGAACCAGTCGTGGATTCCCTGCCCGACGAGGTTCAGCCGCAGACGGTGGAAACGCCGCCCGCTGCTCCAGAACCCGCCCTCGAGGAGAAGCCTAAGAAGGCTGGCTGGTGGCAGCGAAAAGGCTTCTTCTGATCGCGATCTTTAATTCATGATGCGAAAGAGCCGGCCCATGAGGCCGGCTCTTTCATATCGTGCCGTCGCCCAGCCAACGTCCCAGCCGTTCCAGCGCCACAACCATGTCGTCGTTGCTGCCCGCGTAAGAAAACCGCATGGTACGATGGCCGGCGAGCGGGTCGAAATCGCGGCCGGGCGTTGCCGCGACATGGGCTTCCGCCAGCATGCGGCCGGCAAAATCCATGCTGTCGTTGGTCAGTCGCGACACATCGCAATAGGCATAGAACGCGCCGTCCATCGGCGCGGCAAACGTAAAGCCCAGCACGGGCAGGCCGCTGGCTAAAAGCGCACGGTTTTGCGCATAGCGGGCCTTGACAACCTCGAGCTCGGCAGTCGCGTCGAATGCCGCGACGGCGGCCAGTTGGGACAGTTCGGGCGGCGAAATGTAGAGGCTCTGCTGGATGCGTTCCACCGGCCGCACGAGCGCCCGCGGCA
>JAEUMA010000043.1 GCA_016793565.1 Rhizobiaceae bacterium | reverse complement strand
CCAGGCGGCCGACATCTGGCAGCGCGGCATCACGCGCGACCTCGCTCAGGCCGTCGGTGAGAAGCTGCAGATGCAGGCGCCCTCCGCCGATACCAACGTGACGGTGCCGGAACAGGTCCTGCCCGCCACCGACGGCGCCGCCACCGACGGCAACTGAGATCGGACGGGGCCGGACAGCCGGCCCCGCGCCCGAGACTATCTCCGGTCAGCCCTTGCCGGAAACGCTGCGCTTGCGCCGCGCCCTGGGCGGGGGCGGCAGTTCGGGGCCATGCGCGGCTTCATGCATGGCCAGCGTTTTCTCGATCTTCGACATGTAGTCGCGCGTCAGCGGAAGCGTATCGTTCTTCTTCGCGAGCTGGATCTGGAAGATCATCAGGTCCTGCCAGCGGAAGGCCGCCTCCGATCCCGACAGGTAGAACTCCCACATGCGGCAGAACCGCTCGTCGTAGATGGCCTTCGCCTTGTCGCGATTGGCGAGGAAGCGTTCGCGCCAGTGCTTCAGCGTGTCGGCGTAGTGCAGCCGCAGGATCTCGATGTCGGTGACCATCAAGCCGGATTTCTCGATCGCCGGCATGACCTCAGAAAGCGCCGGTATGTAGCCACCCGGGAAAATGTGCTTGCGAATGAAGGCGTTGGTGGCGAAGGGCGGTCCGTTGCGGCCGATCGAATGCAGCACCATCACGCCGTCCGGTTTCAGCATCTGCGCGCATTTGTTGAAGTAGGTGCGGTAGTGGTTGACGCCGACATGCTCGAACATGCCGACGGAAACGATGCGGTCGAACCGTTCCGACAGACTGCGATAGTCGCGGATCTCGAAGTGCACGCGGTCGTCGAGCCCGGCGGCGGCGGCGCGCTCGGTGGCCACCGCATGCTGCTCCGTCGACAGGGTGACGCCGAGCACCTCCGCGTCGAAGGCGCGCGACAGATAGAGCGCCAGCCCTCCCCAGCCGGAGCCGATGTCGAGAACGGACTGGCCTGGCGACATCTTCAGCTTGGCGGCGATGTGGCGCTTCTTGGCGAGCTGCGCTTCCTCGAGCGTCATGTCCGGGCGCTCGAAATAGGCGCAGGAATACTGCATGTCCGCGTCGAGGAAGAGCTTGTAGAGCTCGCCGGATAGGTCGTAGTGCCGCTGCACGTTGCGGCGCGAGCGTGACGCGGTGTTGACCTGCTGCAGCCGGCGGAAGGCATGGCGCAGACCGTCGACGGCGCGGGTCCAGGCGGCCTCGACGTTCCCGCTCGGGCCGAGGTTGACATAGACGATGCGCAGGAACTCCAGCACGTCGCCCTTCTTGAAATCGACCTCCTGGTCCATGAAGGCTTCCGGCAAGGCCAGCGTCGGATCGAAAGTGATCGCTCGCTCGGCGCGCCGGGTGTGGATCACCACATGCCCCGGCTCGCCGGAGCCGTCCCCGAAGGTGTGTGTCTGCCCGTCCGCGCCGGTAATCGCCAGATTACCCGTCCGCACCACACGTTCGATCACACGCAACAGTAACCTGTTCATGGCAACCGGCACTCCAATCGCAAAGCCACGTCTTCCCATACTGCTCCATATTGACGCAGTTTGAAAAGTTGCGCGTGGCACAAAATTTGAGGCCTCCACCGCGGCGGGTTTTGGTCCAGATCCGGATCGTCCCTTACACCGGAAAAAACAAGCCCCGCGAACGGGTAGCGTACCGGCAGGAAGCCTAGGCAGCTACCACATCGTCTTTGCGGCGCGCCCCGGCCATTCGCGGTCGTAGACCTCGGCGTCGATCGCCTGCTGCGAGGCTGCCGCCAGCATCTGCCCCGGCGTCGGCAGCGTACCCGCATCGACGTGGCGGGCCGCGTTCCACAGATCGGAGCGGTGAATGGCGCGGGCGCACTGAAAATACACCGCCTCCACCGACACAACGATGACAGAGCGCGCGGGCTTGCCGTCGACCGCGAAGCTGGCGCAGAGGTTGGCGTCGATGGTGACATGCGCCGTGCCGTTGACCCGCAGCGCGGTTCCCGAGCCGGGCACCAGGAAAAGCAGGCCGACACGGCCGTCGCGAACGATGTTCTTCAGCGAGTCGGCGCGGTTGTTGCCGTGGCGGTCGGGCATAAGAAGCGTGGTATCGTCGGCGATGCGCACGAAGCCCGGCAGGTCTCCGCGAGGCGAACAGTCCAACCCTTCCGGCCCGCAGGTCGCCAGCGCGACGAAGGGCGACGCCGCGATGACGGCGGCGTATTCCGGAATGATGCGATCGAGTTCCTTGACGAGCGAGGTCTGGCCGGGGCGCCCGTAGATTTCTTCCAACTCGGCAATCGACGTGATCGTGGTCATGGCGACCGCTCCTTGCTAGAATGATCTCATTGAGGCGTCATACGCCGATCGCCGCGTCAGTCGCGCGACAGGCCCTTGGCCGAGAGTTCGGCGAGGTAGCCGGCAAACAGCGCCTCGCCGTCGTGGCCCAGCCGGTGCAGATAGTCCCAGGTGAAGATCCCCGTATCGTGGCCGTCATCGAAGACGATGCGGACGGCGTAGTTTCCGACCGGCTCGATGCGCGCGATGGCCACGTTCCGCTTGCCCGGCACCGTCACCCGCTGCTCCGGCGAATGGCCCTGCACCTCGGCGGAGGGCGACAGCACGCGTAGCATTTCTGTCGTGAGTTCGATGGGCGCATGCGCCGGAAACGTCACCGTCAGCAACCGGCGGTCCTTCGATACGCGCAATTCGCTCGGCGCTTTCATCGGCCGTCCCTCTGAAAATGGTCCCATAGCGCGGCACGGTCAAATGCGGAAGCGTCGACCGCCGGCTTGAAGGAGGCTGTCCATCGCACGATATTGCCGATATGTAGACGCTTAAATGAGCCGGATGCGTATTGGATGAGCATGATCGACCCGTTCGGTCGGGACATAAGCTACCTGCGGGTATCTGTTACCGACAGATGCGATTTCCGCTGCACCTACTGCATGGCGGAGGACATGACGTTCCTGCCGAAGAAGGACCTGCTCAGCCTCGAGGAGTTGGAGCGGCTCTGCTCGGTTTTCATCGCCAAGGGCGTGCGCAAGCTGCGCCTCACCGGCGGCGAGCCGCTTGTGCGCAAGAACATCATGCATCTCGTGCGCCAGCTTTCGAGCCACCTTGGCAACGGGCTCGACGAACTCACCCTGACGACCAACGGCTCACAGCTCGCGCGCTTCGCCGGCGATCTCGCTGATTGCGGAATCAGGCGCATCAACGTCTCGCTCGATACGCTGGACCCGGCGAAGTTCCGCCAGGTGACACGCTGGGGCGAGCTCAGCAAGGTTCTGCAGGGCATCGACGCCGCGCAGGCGGCCGGGCTGAAGATCAAGCTCAACGCCGTCGCACTAAAGGGTTTTAACGACGACGAGATCGCGCCGATGCTGCGCTGGGCGCATGGCCGCGGCATGGACCTGACGCTCATCGAGACGATGCCGATGGGCGAGATCGACGCCGACCGCACGGACCAGTACCTGCCGCTGTCGCTGCTGCGCGGGCGCCTTGAGCAGGAGTTCAACCTGCGCGACATCGGCTACAAAACCGGTGGGCCGGCTCGCTATGTCGAAGTGGCCGAGACCGGCGGGCGGCTCGGCTTCATCACGCCGATGACGCACAATTTCTGCGAGAGCTGCAACCGCGTGCGCCTGACCTGCACCGGAACGCTCTACATGTGCCTCGGTCAGGAGGATGCGGCAGACCTGCGCACGCCGCTTCGCGCCTCCGAGGGCAACGAGATGGTCGCCCAGGCGATAGACGAAGCGATCGGTCGCAAGCCGAAGGGGCACGACTTCGTCATCGACCGGCGCACGCGGCGGCCTGCGGTCTCGCGCCATATGAGCGTGACCGGCGGCTAGCCGAGGCAGGCGGCCCAGACCCCCGTTTACCGGTATTCGCAGAGGCTATAAGCTTCGTCCGTCGATCTCTTTTCGTGGGAAAAAGATCGGTTCGTCGGGGGAAGACAATGAAATCGACCGCGCTGAAGGCCGCCCTTGTGCTGGCCGCGTCCTGCCTGCCCGCGTCCGCCCAGTCCATCGGCGGCAGCTACACCGTTTCCGGAACCAACTTCAACGGCTCAGCCTATGAGGGCACGGCCGAAATCACGCTGACCAGCGAAACCACCTGCGTCATCGAATGGGTGACCGGCGGCACCAACTCTCAGGGCATCTGCATGCGCAACGACGATTCCTTCGCGGCGGCCTATTTGCTGGGCAACAAGACCGGCCTCGTCGTCTACAAGGTGATGCAGGACGGCTCGATGCACGGTCTGTGGACGATCGCCGCGGAAGAAGGTCATGGCACGGAGGTTCTTACCCCGGCCGAATAGTCCGGCCCTGTCCCGCGGGCGAACGGGGCGTCCGGCTGGACCAGTCGATTGCGGTTGCGGTTTCGGCCTTGGCTGCTAAATGCGGGCCTGAAGTGGTTTACCGTTAGATGGAATCGTTCTGCCGCAGGGTTTCCCGCTGGCGGGCGCCTGCCGCGTCGGCCGGCTTGCCCGATGCGCCACACCAGGCCTGCGCCACCTTCCTTGCAGATCGCGTCGCCATCGGAGAAGCGGGACCGTTTCCATCTAGCGGTGACCCGCTCTAGGCCGGACGGACATACCAGTTGGCACTTTCCCCGAATATGCGCGCAGCGCTGTTCATGTGCATCTCGATGGCGGGATTCACGATGAACGACGCCATCACCAAGGTTGCCTCGGCATGGATGAACATGGGCCAGGTCATGCTCGTGCGCGGGGTCTTCGCGTCCGTCCTGATCGCGGCCATAGCCTGGCACCAGGGCGCGCTTGCGCGGCCGGCGCAGGTCCTTCACCCGAAAATTCTTCTGCGCGCGGCCTGTGAGGCAGCCGCGACCGTGACCTTTCTGATCGCGCTGTCGCATCTGCCCATCGCCAACGTCTCGGCAATCCTCCAGGCGCTGCCGCTCGCCGTCACCATGGGAGCTGCACAGCTCTTTTCCGAGCCGGTCGGCTGGCGTCGCTGGCTCGCCATCTTCGCTGGTCTCACCGGCGTGCTGATCATCGTGCGTCCCGGCGGCGACGGATTCAGCCCCTATGCCATCGTCATGCTGGTATGCGTGTTCTTCTGCGCCTCGCGCGACCTGATCACCCGACTGATGCCCTTAGAAATACCGACCTTGCTGGTTTCCACCACCACCGCGCTCTCGGTAACCATTTGCGGCGCTTTCCTCGTCGGGCCGATGGGCGGCTGGACCGCGATGACCCTCCGCGAGACGGCGCTGATGGCGATCGGCGCGATGCTGTTGCTGGTCGGCTACCAGTTCATCATCAGGGCGATGCGGGCGGGCGACATCTCCTTCGTGGCGCCTTTCCGGTACACCGCCTTGCTGTGGTCGCTGATCCTGGGTTTCGTGGTGTTCGGCGACATCCCCGACCTGCCGATGATCGTTGGAGCCACGATCGTCGTGGCCTCGGGGCTCTATACGCTCTACCGGGAGCGGAAGGTGGGCCGGCACAGGGTCGCGGCGGAATCGACCCAGCCCGGCATGGCTCCGGACGGAATCTGACGCGTGAGCCGCTTCCTCGACCGCAACAGCGATCCGCATATCTTCACGCTGATGATGGCGACCGGCACAGGCGCGCTGGCCATAAACATCTTCCTGCCCTCGATGCCGGCGATGGCGCGCTACTTCCACGCCGACTACGCCGTCGTGCAGCTGGCAGTTTCGCTCTACCTGATCGCAACCGGCTTCCTGCAACTGCTGATCGGCCCGGCCTCGGATCGCTTCGGACGACGTCCGGTGCTGCTCGTGTGCTTCATTCTGTTTCTCGCGGGCTCGGCTTTAGCGACCTTCGCGCCGACGATTGAGATCCTGCTCGCCTGCAGGCTGCTGCAAGCTTTCTCGGCCGCAGGCATGGTCATCTCGCGCGCCGTCATCCGCGACACCGTCGACGCCGCGCGCGCGGCAAGCCGCATCGGTTACGTCACCATGGGCATGACCATCGTGCCCATGGT
>JAEUMA010000033.1 GCA_016793565.1 Rhizobiaceae bacterium | reverse complement strand
CCTATAGCTCTTGCCGGGTTCGTAGACGACCAGCTGGCTGCCGCCGCCCATCTCGACACTGACGCCACCGGCCTTGAAGCCGAACTCGACCTTGCCGCCTTCGCAAAGGACGCTCAGCCCGCACGAGAAGGGATAGTCCTTCGGCATCATCTCGCTGCCTTCGGCGAAGCCATGAGCATCGCCATAATCGATCATGCAGTGGACGTGGTTCCAGAGGCCCGGGGCGGCTTCCTGTCCGCGGGCATAGATCGATTTCGGCTTGCCCATCACCCAGTTCAACGCATCGAAGTCGTGGATCATGAGATCCATCACAGCGCCGCCGCTCAGCGCCGGATCGGCAAACCAGTCGGCCCAGCCTGGCAATACCGACAGCCGGCTCGCTATGGCAGCAAGCGGCTTACCGAGCTTGCCGCTGTGGACGATCTTGGCCAGCACTTCGTACTCCGGCCAGAAGCGCACGACATGCGCGAGCATCAAATGCTTGCCGCTGGCGACCTCCGCCGCCATCATTGCCGCGCAGTCCTCGTCGTTCAGCGCGAACGGCTTCTCAAGGAGAACGTGCTTGCCGGCCCTCAGCGCCGCGACGGTGAGGTCGCGATGCAGCGTGGTCGGCAACGTGTTGCTGATGGCGTCGATCGACGGATCGTCGATGATCGCGAGATCGTCGGTCGTCGCGGTCGCGCCGACTTCCGCGGCGAGTTTTGTCGCCTTGTCTTGCGACCGCGACGACACTGCGACCACCTGAACGTCCGGCAGCTTGGCGAAGGCCCGCGCATGCGTGCCCCCCATGAATCCGGAGCCGAGAATACCTATACGCATCGGTGTGAAGCTTTCCTCATGACAGTCCGAGGCCGGACAGATGTCGGTAGGCGCTCTTCATGGCCCGGTTCACTTCCGCGAGCGGCGGCCACGGGCCCTCGGCAAATTCGATCTCGACGCTGATCGGCCCCGTATAACCGCCCTGGTCGAGGATCTGCAGGACCTTCACCCAGTCGATCTGGCCTTCACCCGGCGCCGGGAAATTCCACGCGCGCGCGCCGCCGATGTGGTCCTTTGCGTGGAGATGCACGAGATAGGGAACCGTCGCCGGCAGATCGTCCACAGCCTTGGTGCCATTGTCGTAGAATTCGATGTTGGCCGTGTCGTAGTTGACGCGGACATTGTCGCGTCCGATCTTGTCGATGATCGGAATGGCCTTGCGGCCGGACGAGGTCAGGTCGCCGTGAATCTCGATGCCGAGCATGATGCCCTTCGCCGCGGCGGCGTCGGCAAGCGCGCCGATGTGCTCGAAGAACGCTTCCTCGCTTTCATCGACGCTCGAATGGCCGCCCACCGCGGTGTTCATCAGGTCGATGCCGAGGCGCTCGCACAGATCGAGCGCCAGCAGACCGTCGTCCAGGCCCGCTTTCGTCGTCAGGTCGGAATGGCCGCTCAGGCTCACCGGGATCAGCCCCAGCGTGTGAAGTTTGCGCTGGATTGCGCCAAGCGTCTTGGCATCCGCGTCCAGCGGCACATGCTCGGTCCACCCGCGCACCGCGGTCAGTTCGACGAACTTGAAGCCGGCGGCCGCGATGCCCTCGAGCGCCTCGTCCAAACTGTAGGTGTGGTAGCTGTTGGTGTGGCCCGCAAACCTGTTCTTGAGCGCCATTGTGTCATCTCCCTGCGCGGCCGCCGCCGCCATTCTGAACGTTCAGCAGTCTCTTCCCGCGGAGCGCGGCCGTCGCCGCGTCCTGTCGCCGAGGTGGGCGCAATGGCCCACCTCGTCTTGGATAGGCGTCTAGTTGGCCGCCGGCATGACCGGGCCCTTCAGCGCTACGTCCTTCCATTCGGGGGCGAGCTCAAACGCCTTGGCGTCCGCCGCCACCTTGGCCGCGTCGAAGGCGTTGGCGTTCTCGACATAGGCGTTGGTGATGGCCTCGTCGGTCGTGATCTGCCGCGTTGTCTGGCCCAGTTTGAACAGGCGCTCGAGATAGCTCTGCCAGTTGGCGGCGTCGGAGTAGCCGTAGCCTTGGCCCTTCGAATAGGTGATGTTGTAGAGGTACATCAGCTGGCGCATGGATTCGAGCGCCAGGTCGGGCTTCATCTGCTCGCGGACCGCCGCGAACTGGTTGTAGGTGATCTGCGCTGCCGCTTGCGGATTGAGGCGACCGAATTCGAGACCCATTGCCACTCCGCGGAAGAAGCAGGTCATGACCTGGACCTTCGCGGGATCAGCGGCATCCGAGGCGCGGATGACATAGCCGTTCGACGGATCATTGGAGAACTCGCTACCGATCAGATACCGCAGCGGCAGGCCAATGGCGTTCCACTGGGCGCGAAGGCCTTCCCAGGCCAGCGCGGCATCGGCCTGGCCCTGGCCGACGAGTTGGCCCCACTGGCCGCTACCGACGTAGTTGATGGATGCGGGATCGACGCCCTGCTCCGAAAGGATCGGAGCGACGATGTTGGAGCCGCTGACGTCCCACAGCGCGACGGTTTTGCCGGCGAGGTCTTTGACCGTCTTGATGTCGCTATCCTCACGCACCGCGAAGTCGAACACCTGCCCGGCCGCCATGCCGAAGCCCATCTGCACCTTGATGCCGGCATCGATCGCGGCGGCCATGATGGCCGGCGACGGATAGCCTGAATCGGCCTGCCCGCCGGTCAGCAGGGCAAGATGCGTCGGCCCTCCGGAGACGCCCGGCTGCAATTCCACCTCGAGGCCGAGGTCCTTGAAGTAGCCGCGGTCCAGAGCCACCCACAGCGGATAGTCGTCCATCACCTCCAGCGTCCCGCGCGGGGATACCCACACGACCTTGGCCGGCGTGCTGAGCGGGCACGCATCGGTGTCGGCAGCCAGCGCCGGTGCGAGCGGCAGCGCGAAGGCCAGCGAAGCCGTCGCGCCTGCAAGCAGTAATCCAGCGACTGTGTTTCTCAAACGAAATGCAGCAAACATGACTTCCTCCTTTGATACCCCGTGAGCGATCAACTGTTCCCCCTGGAAGGCATTAGGCCTCCCAGCTCGCCCATTTCTTCCCGATGAAGAAAAAGATGACGTACATAACGACGCCGATGAAAGCGACGATGAGAATGGTGGCGAAGAATTCTTCCATGCGCGCGAGCGAGGAGTAGTACACCAGTCGCGTCCCCAGCCCCGATTGCCCGCCCAGCATCTCCGCGCCTATCGCCGTCAGCAGCCCGAAGATGCCGCCGACCATCAGGCCGACGATGATCATCGGCAGCGCGATCGGGAAGCGTATCGTGCGGAAGATCTGGAGGGTCGACGCGCCATAGGAACGCGCCAGCGCGATCTTGCCGGGATCCGTGCGACGGAATCCGGTCGCCGAATTGATCATCACCATCGGCCCCACAGCAAGCGCCACCGCAAAGACGCGCGGGGCAATGCCGAAGCCGAGTTGCAGCACCAGAAGGGGCACCAGCGCCAGCATCGGCGTCGTCACCAGCAGAATGACGTAGGGCGTGATCAGCTTTTCGACGAAGGGAAATTGCGTGATGACACCCGCCAGGACGATGCCGATCAGACTGCCGATGGCGTAGCCGATCAGAAGCTCCTGCAGCGTGGTTCCGATATGCGGCAGGAAGGCGGGCATGGTTCGGACCAGGGCGGCGAAGACGTTGCTCGGCAGCGGCAGGATGTAGCTGGGGACCTGGGCAACGCGGATCATCAGTTCCAGGCTCGCCACCAACACCACCGCGAAGCAGACGATGAACACTGCTTCCCGCATGTTCCGCGCCACCGGCACGTTAGTCAGCGCCGAAAAATTCACCGGCCCGCCGTCAGTGCGCGGCTTGCCCTCCTCAATCTCCGG
>JAEUMA010000015.1 GCA_016793565.1 Rhizobiaceae bacterium | reverse complement strand
ACTGCCGAAGATCCGGCTGGAGGATTTGGGATCGAAGGGTCGCTATTTCATCCGTACCCCGGGCGGCGACGAGGCGGAGATGACCTTTACCAAGATCGGCGAGCGTCAGCTCATCATCGACCACACAGACGTGCCCGACGTATTCCGCGGCCAGGGCGTAGGGCTGCGGCTGGTGACCCGCGCGGTAGAGGACGCCCGCGCGGCGGGAAAAACGATCATCCCGCTTTGCCCGTTCGCCAATGCGCAGTTCAAGCGGCACCCGGATTGGGCCGATCTGCTGCGCAAATAGACCCGGGAACGCGAAGAGGGTGACGACATGCCGGACGTCAGGCTCGAGGACCAGCAGGATCGCGGACGCTACGTGCTGAACACCGAGGACGGGCAGGAGGCCTATATCACCTTCACCCACGACCGCCCGAACCATATAAGCATCACCTACAGCTACGTGCCGCCGGCCTTCCGGGGCCGCGGCCTCGCCGCAGGACTGGTCGCGCGGGCGGTGGAGGATGCAAGGGCGGCGGGCGTCACGATCACGCCCTTGTGCGGCTACGTGGCCGCCGAATTCCGCCGCCATAAGGAATGGCAGGACGTGCTGGCGTAGGGTGCCTATTTGCGCCCGGCCTCCATGCGCTTCAGCCAATCCTTGCCGACGCCGCGGTCGCGGATGATCGGCAGCGGGTTCTCCGAGTCCAGCCGCGAGCAGATGCGGTAGACCTCCAGCGTCTCCGCGCTCATCTCACCGCGCTTGTAGAAATACATCGCCGCCGCGTAGCGGGTGCGGCCGGACCAGTGCTCGCCGAGCGGCGTGTTGATCAACGCCCAGTTCTCGGCGGCGTCACGGGCGTCGTCGGTTTCCATCTCAGAAATCGGCCGGCGGGTTGGCGGTGCGCCGCTCCAGCTTGACGAAGGGACGCGGCACCACTTTCGCGCGCTTCATCATCTTGTGGTAGCGCAGTTCGCGCAGCGCGTAGATTTCGACCCAAAGGTCGTCGGTGATCGTGTCGCCATAGGGCAGATCGAGGCTGGCGATGGCGATGTTGCGCTTGGCGAGCGGCGACCAGATGCCGGCGGTGACGATGCCGACGTCCTTCTTCTTCCGGTGGTAGACGATGGCGTGCTCGGCCGGCACGTTGCCCTCGACTTCCAGCCCGACGAGCACATGGCGAAGCGTTCCTTTTTCGCGCGCGCGAAAAATGGCGCGGCGACCGTTGAAGTGGCCCTTCGCGTCGTCGACCATGAAGCCGAGACCGATCTCGTCGGGCATACGCACGCGGTCGGCGCGCAGCGCGTGCTCTGCGGTGATGAAGTCGGCATTGGCGACGATCAGCCCCGCCTCAATGCGCGCGCGGTTCAGCGCCGCGTAGCCGATGGCGCAGATGCCGTGCAGGCGACCTGCCTCGAACAGTCGGTCCCAGAGGGACAGGGCCGCGTCCGCCGGCACGAACAGTTCGTAGCCGAGATCGCCGGTGAAGCCTGTGCGCGAAATGGTGACCGTGCCCGCCTCGTGCGGGAAATCCGCGAAGTCGAACGGCTTCAGCTTCTCTACGCCGGCAAAACCGGCGGAGCGCAGGATCGAGAAGGACGTCGGTCCCTGAAGCGCAAGCGCCGCGACAGCCTCGGTTTCCTCCTCGATCG
>JAEUMA010000634.1 GCA_016793565.1 Rhizobiaceae bacterium | reverse complement strand
CAACCTGATCGTGCCCTATTTCGACCGCGTCGGGCGCAAGATGAACATGATGGAGCAGGTGCTCGATGTCCCGACGCAGGAAGTCATCACCAAGGACAACGCCATCGTTTCCGTCGACGGGGTCGCCTTCTACCAGGTGCTCAACGCGCCGCAGGCGAGCTACCAGGTCGCCGACCTGCGCAACGCCATCCTCAACCTGACCATGACCAACATCCGCTCGGTGATGGGATCGATGGATCTGGACGAGTTGCTGTCAAACCGCGACGTCATCAACGAGCGGCTGCTGCGGATTGTCGATGAAGCCGCCCACCCGTGGGGGATCAAGACCACGCGCGTCGAGATCAAGGACATCAATCCGCCGGCGAACCTGGTGGAATCGATGGGCCGCCAGATGATGGCCGAGCGCGACAAGCGTGCGCAGATCCTGGCGGCGGAGGGCCTGAAACAGGCCCAGGTTCTGGAGGCCGAAGGCCGCAAGGAAGCCGCGTTCCGCGACGCCGAGGCGCGCGAGCGCTCCGCCGAGGCCGAGGCACGTGCGACCCAGGTGGTGTCGGACGCGATCGCCAAGGGTGACCTGCAGGCGCTGAACTATTTCGTTGCGCTGAAATACACGGAAGCGCTCGCCAAGCTCGCTTCGGCCAACAACAGCAAGGTCGTCATGGTTCCGCTCGAGGCGTCCTCGCTGATCGGCTCGCTGGGCGGCATCGGCGCGATCGCCAAGGAAGTCTTTGGCGAGAGCGGCAAGCCCCGCTCGGGCGCACGGCCGCCGCTCGTACACAGCGACGACAAATAGGATCGGCACCGCGATGCTGGAGCGCGCCTTCTACGAACTCGGCCTGTGGAACTGGATGGTGCTCGGGCTCGCCCTTCTCGTGCTCGAACTGTTGCTGCCCGGCGTTTTCCTGCTCTGGATCGGCATCGCCGCCTTGCTGACCGGAGCCCTCACCCTGCAGCTCTGGGACGTGCCCTTCTGGACCTGGCACATCCAGGTGCTGGTCTTCCTGGCGCTCTCGATCGTGTCGGTCGTGATAGGCCGCAGGATCATCAACCAACGCGACGAATCCGATCAGCCCCTGCTCAACCGGCGCGCCGACCAGCTGGTCGGACGCACCGCCACGCTCACCGAGCCTATCCGCGACGGCTATGGACGCATGCGGATAGGCGATACGGTCTGGCGTATCGCCGGGCCCGACGTACCGGCCGGCACCAAGGTTCGCGTGGTGCGCGGCAACGATACCGAACTGGTCGTGGAAGCCGTATAACGCCGGTATTCCGCCGCTCACGCCATGGGCTTGCGGACATCCAGGACAGACAGTTCATGAGCGCGCCCGTCGCGCGCCGTCCAGCTCATCGACTGGCCGACCGAGAGGCCAAGCAGCGCGGTGCCGATCGGTGTGAGGATCGACACCTTGCCGGCCGCGATATCCGCCTCGCCCGGAAAGACCAGCGTGACGGTGCGCGTCTCACCGCCGGTGGTGAAGGTGACGGTCGACCCCATCCGCACCACGGCCTCCGCTACGGCATTGTCCGGCGTGGCCTTTGCGCGGTCGAGTTCCGCGAGCAATTCCTGTGCGATCTCGGGTGAGCGGCCTTCCACCTGCTCGGCCAGCACGGTCAGCCGGGCGAGATCCGTTGCGCCGATCGTGAGCGGCGGCTTCTTCATCTTCTTCATCATCAGACTCCATGCGCTCGCCGGCACGGGCCGGGCGGCGGACAATCTTCAATCGGGGAAATTCGCGCCTTTGCATCCTGCCGCCTCAGGCGGCCGTCCGTCTCGGATCAAAAAAAGATGCCCGCCCCGCGACTCGGGGCGCAGGAAGCCGAGCCGGGGGTCAAATTCCCGCGATGGGGCACACTCGAAAGAATGCGGCTGGCGCCAGGATAACCATGCCTTGAACTCTTCCCGACCGCCGCGCGGATGTCAACAACCGGCATCGCCGCCGCGTCAGGCCGCGCCTATGCGCAACAGGTCGTGTAGGTGCACCAGGCCGACGGGCCGGCCGTCCTCGACCACCATCAGGCTGGTTATGGACGACGAATTGATGGTCTCCAGCGCGGCCGCCACCAGCGTTTCGGGCGCGACGACGCGCGGCGTGCGCGTCATGATCTCGTCCACCGTCCTGGAAAGAAGATCACCATCGATCTGGCGGCGCAAGTCGCCGTCGGTAATGATTCCGCACAGACGCCCCTGGGGTGACAGGACGCCGACGCAGCCGAAACCTTTCTGAGTGATCTCCAGGATAGCCTGCCGCATGCCGCTGCCCTGGGCCACCAGCGGGACGCGCTCTCCTATATGCATGACCTCGCGCACCTGCGTCAGGTTGGCGCCGAGCTGCCCGCCAGGGTGGAAGGTGCGGAAGTGATCGGGCGTGAAGCCACGCGCTTCCAAAAGCGCCACCGCCAGCGCATCGCCTATGACGAGTTGCAGCAGCGTCGAGGTCGTCGGCGCCAGCCCGTGCGGGCAGGCCTCGGTCACCCGCGGCAAAAGCAGAACCGTATCTGCCTGCCGCGCCAGCGTCGAGTTCTCGCCCGACGTAACGGCGATCAGCGGGATGCGGAAGCGGCGCGAATAGGCTACGATGCCCTTCAGCTCCTGGCTTTCGCCGGACCACGACATGGCGATGATGGCATCGTCGCGCGCGATCATGCCGAGATCGCCGTGATTGGCCTCTGCCGGGTGGACGAAGAAGGCGGGAGTACCGGTCGATGCGAGGGTAGCGGCGAGCTTGCTGCCGATATGCCCGCTTTTTCCCACGCCGGTTACGATGACCCGGCCGCGGATGCGGCTCAGCGTCGCCACCGCCTGCGCGAAAGGCCCAGCGAGGCCGTTGTCAAGCGCCGCCCGCAACTCGGCAAGACCCGCCTGCTCGGTGGCCAATGTGCGCAATGCCGAGGCGATCGCCGCGCCTGCTTCGACCTCTGACGTCCGTGATTCCGCCTGCATGGGCCTGCGATATCAGGCGTGCGCCTGGGATGTCCAATCCAAACAGCCGCCGTCAGGTCGGCCGCCCGTCTCAACGCTCCGTTAACCATCCGCATTTACGGTTCGGTAAACATTGGCGCGGGCTGCGCCGATCCGGCTTCGGAAGGTCATGCGGGCACGAATTCGACCAACTTCCAGCTCAAGGCGCTTGCGCACGGGTGTGGCCTTCGCCGCGGCCGGCCTGCTCGGCCTGACGGTGCCAGCGGCCGCGCAGCAGGTGGGCGGCCTGCGCGGCGCGGTTGACGAATCGACTGTGAACGGCGTGCTGGTGCCGCCAACGGTGGATGCCGCTACCACTGCGGCGACCGGACTGCCGTCGCCAGCCTACCAACCCGTCAGCCCGGGTGCCGTCCCCGACGATCCCGCACCGACCGCGAGCATCTTCGACGATGCGCCGCTCGGCGACGAACCGCTGCCCCGGCCTCCCACTACCGCGCGGGCGCGCGCTCAGGATCGCCAGGCGCCGCCAATCGCCCAGCCTGGCGCTACGGTCGAGGACGAGCCGTCAACCGTCGGCACGGTGCCGGAGCCCACGGTCGACGCCGAGGCGTTCGACCAACTGCGCGCGCAGCCCACCGGCGAGCGCGCGCAGGCGATCGAGAATCTCGACCGCCCGCCGGACGTCAATCCCTATGCGCCGGTCGGGCTTCGCCTCGGCTCTTTCGACGTGTTCCCGTCGATGGAGACCGGACTGACCGCCACCTCCAACGCCGATTTCAGCAGCACCGGCACGTCTGCGCTGGTCTCGGAAACGACGCTTCGGCTGCGCGCCATCTCCGACTGGAGCCGCAACGAGGCCCGCCTGAACGCCTTCGGCACCTTCCAGCGCTCGATTTCCGGTCAGGAACTGAAGGAAACCGACCTCGGCGTCGACGCGGCTGCGGACTACCAAATCGGCACGGACATGGTGGCGCGCGCCTCGCTTGCGTATCTCAACCGTCCGGAATCCGCGGCGTCTCCCGTCATCATCGAGGACACCGTATCGCAGCCGACCCACCAGACCTTTACCGGAACGGCGGGCGTGGAAAAGCTCTACGGCAAGGCCCGGTTCGGGCTGAACGGCGAGATCGTGCATGACACCTACGGCGACGCCGACCTGGCCGGCGGCGGCACGGTCTCGCAGGCCGACCGCGACGCCACGCTCTATGCGGTCACGCTGCGCGGCGGCTACGAGGTGTCGGCCGTCATGACGCCTTTCCTGGAAGGCGAACTGGGGCGGCTGGTCTACGACGAGAATCCCGATTCAGCCGGCTACGACCGCTCTGGAAACCGCTACGCGATCCGCGGCGGCCTGGCGTTCGACCGGGGCGAGAAGCTGACCGGCGAGTTCGCCGCCGGCTATGTCGAGGAGCGGCTGGACGACGAACGGCTGGCGCCCATCTCCGGGCCTTCGCTGCAGGCGAACGTCAACTGGTCGCCGGAGCGTGGCACCAACGTCAACCTGTTCGGCGGCAGCTACGTCGAGGGAACGACCACGCCGGGCGAGAGCGGCTCGATTCTCTATCTTGCCCGCCTCATGGCGGAGCGGCAGATCCGCGAGAACCTAACCGGCCAGGCCATCCTGGGCGTCGGTTACCGCAACTACGCCGGCATGGACGATCACGACTGGCTGTTCAACGCCGAGGCCAACACCACCTGGTGGCTGAATCGCTACCTCGGCGTCAACGGCCGCGTGCAATACGAATCCGTGGACAGCACGATACCCGGCCACAGCACCGAGACCACCAGCGTGTTCCTCGGCCTCAAGCTGCAGCGCTGATCGTTCAGGCGCGCCGCTTGTCGGCGGGCCTGGCTTCCGCCAGCAGCCCGTCGATCACGTCGGCCATGTCGGAATTGAGGTCCGAGCGCTGCAGCGCGAAGGCCACGTTGGCCTCGACGAAGCCCTCGGGCGATCCGCAGTCGAAGGTACGTCCGCGATAGTGGTAGCCGAAGAAGGATTGTTCCTTCATCAGCTTCTGCATGGCGTCGGTAAGCTGGATCTCATTCCCGGCGCCGCGCTCCTGGCGCGACAGCAGGCCGAAGACCTCGGGCTGAAGGATGTAGCGGCCGTTGATGTAGAGATTGGACGGCGCCGTGCCGGCCTTTGGCTTCTCGACCATTCCGGTGAGTTTGAAGCCGTTGAAGACATCGTCGCCCTTGCCGACGATGCCGTATTTCTGGGTTTCGGCCGGGTCGCATTCCTCGACGGCAATGATGTTGTCGCCGGTCTTCTCGTAGAGCGCCACCATGTCCTTCATGCAGCCCTTGCCGGGCAGGGTGATCATGTCCGGCAGCAGCACCGCGAACGGCTCGTCGCCGACCAGATCGCGCGCGCACCACACCGCATGGCCGAGACCGAGCGGCTCCTGCTGGCGCGTGAAGCTGGTCTGGCCAGCCTGCGGCTGCAGTTGCTGCAGCCTGGCGAGCTGGTCGTCCTTGCCGCGCTGCGCAAGCGTGTGGTTCAACTCGAACTGGATGTCGAAATGATCCTCGATCACCGCCTTATTTCGGCCTGTAACGAAGATGAAATGTTCGATGCCGGCCTCGCGGGCCTCGTCGACCACGTATTGGATGACAGGGCGGTCGACAACCGTCAGCATTTCCTTGGGAATGGCCTTGGTCGCCGGCAGAAAGCGCGTACCGAGACCTGCGACCGGAAATACTGCCTTGCGAAGCTTTTTCATCGGGAACGGTTTTGCCTGTAAAGGCGCCGGAAACAGGACGCCGTTGTTGGAAGGATATGCGGGCATAGAACGCGCTGGTCGCACCGCGCGCAAGCGTCTTAACGTCACAGGCGCTTTTTCGTTCCGTGGCAAAGCTATGGTAAAGGGTTTGATAACCCTGGTGGGCAATGAATCGGGTTCTGTTTGGTCAAGGAGGATGAGGATGTCCTTTCGTCATGCCGCCATGCGCCTTGCCGGCTCCGTGCTGCCGGCCGCGGCGCTGCTGGTCGGGCTGGTCATGGCCGGTCCGGCTGCCGCCGATGCCGGTTTCGAACGCTGGATCAGCGGTTTCCGCGCCACTGCCACGCAGAACGGAATTTCCGGCAAAACTTTCGACCGCGCGTTCCGAGGCGTAACGGAGCCGGACCCGGTCGTGCTGGAGAAGGCAAAATACCAGCCCGAGTTCACCGCTCCGGTCTGGGACTATTTCGATAACCGCGTCCAGGAAGAGGCGATCGAGACGGGCCGCCAGATGGCCCGCAAGTACAAGCCGTGGCTGGACAAGATCGAAGCCCGCTTCGGCGTCAGCCGCTACGTCCTGCTCGCGATCTGGTCGATGGAATCGAACTACGGCGTCATCCTCGAACGACCGGATGTCATGCGCAACGTTGTCCGCTCGCTGGCCACGCTCGCCTATGCCGACAAGAAGCGGGCCAAGTTCGCACGGACCCAGCTGATCGCGGCGCTCGAGATTCTGCAGCGCGGCGACATCGACGAAAGCCACCTGACCGGCTCGTGGGCCGGAGCCATGGGCCACACCCAGTTCATACCGACGAGCTACAAAGCCTACGCCGTCGACATGGACGGCAATGGCCGGCGCGACATCTGGAATTCGGTGCCCGATGCGCTGGCCACGGCGGCGAACCTCCTCGCCAAGAACGGGTGGCAGACGGGCAAGACCTGGGGTTACGAGGTGACGTTGCCGGCCGGCAAACTGCCGGCCGGATCGATGTCGATCGCCAAGTGGCAGGGGCTCGGCGTCGAACGCGCCAACGGCAAGCCGTTCCGCGGTACGTCCGACAAGGCCGAGCTCAAGGTGCCCGACGGCCGCGGCGGACCGGCGTTCCTGATGACGCGCAACTTCTTCGTCATCAAGCGCTACAACAACGCCGACAAATATGCGCTGGCGGTGGGCCTTCTCGCCGACGAGATCGCCGGTTACGGCGGGCTGGCCAACGACTGGCAGCGTCCGTTCACCAAGCTGAGCTTCGCGGAGCGCCAGGAACTGCAGAAGCGGCTCTCAGCGCACGGCTACTACGACGGCAAGCTGGACGGCAAGATCGGCGAGGCGTCTCGCTCCGCCATCAAGGCGTTCCAGATGCAGGCGGGCTTGACGCCGGATGGCCATCCGAGCATGGAAGTGCTGAAGTCGATCCGACAGCAATAGCCGGTGGAGGAATGATTGGCGGCACGGAGCAGCATACGCTTCGCCCTGCGTCCGCTGGTATTCCTCGCGATTCTGGCGGCGGCTCTGGTTCTGTCAGAGCCGCTGCTGACATCGGCTCCGGCGTTCGCGCAGGAAACCGGACAGCGCTTCTGGCTACTGCGCAAACTGTTCGCGCCGCGCAAGGTCGAGCGGCTGGAGCCCCAGCAGCCCGCGCCTGCCAAAAAGAAGCGCACGCCCCGCGCGCCGGCTGAGCCGGCCATTCCCCAGGTAGAGAAGACGCCGGACGCCAAGGTCGTGCTTGTCGTCGGCGATTTTCTTGCTAGCGGCCTGGCGGAAGGACTGACGGCCGTGTTCGCCGAAAACGCCGGCGTCCGTATCGTCGATCGTTCCAAGAGTTCGTCCGGCCTGGTGCGCAGCGACGTCATGGATTGGCCGCGCGGCATCACGGCGGTGGTCGAGGAGGTGAAGCCGGCGGCCGTGGTCGTCATGCTGGGATCCAACGACCGCCAGCAGATGCGCGTGGGCGAGAGCCGCGAGGCATCCCTGAGCGACGCCTGGACCAAGGAGTATGGCGCGCGCAGTGCCACCCTGGCGAAGGCGATCGGCGACACCAGAGTGCCACTGCTATGGGTCGGCATGCCCCCCTTCAAGTCGACGAAGATGAGTTCCGACATGCTCGCCTTCAACGACATGTACCAGACAGCGGCCGAGGCTGCCGACGGCGAATTTATCGACATCTGGGACGGGTTCGTCGATGAGAACGGGGCCTATGTCGGCACTGGCCCAGACATCAACGGCCAACCGGTGCGCCTGCGGGCTAGCGACGGCATCAACATGACGCGGGCCGGCAAGCGCAAGGTCGCTTTTTATCTGGAGAAGTCGCTCAACCGGCTGCTCGGTGTCGGTCCGGGCAGCGACGGCATAGCGCCGCTGGTACCGGCGCTGCCCGGCGCTGTCGCGCCGGTGGACCCCGCCAGCATCGACCGGACGCCGCCGATAGCCCTGAGCGATCCAGAACTCGACGGCGGCGGCGAGCTTCTAGGAGCGGCGCCGGCAACCCCTGCCCAGATGGGCTCGGTCGGCGAGCGCCTTTTCGACACGGCGAAGGCGAAGCCCGTGTTGGGACGGGCCGACGAATTCATCTGGCCGGCAAAGGCCCTCACCGCGACCTTGCCCCCGCCCGCAGCCGATACGACGACCGCGATCGCGCGGTAGCCGGCTCGCCGCTATCGCGGCAGCACCGAGTGTCCCATCAGCGCTTCGTCGATCGCCCGCGCCGCCTGCCGGCCTTCGCGGATCGCCCAGACGACCAGCGACTGCCCGCGGCGGACATCGCCGGCGGTGTAAAGGCCGTCCACGCTGGTGCGATAGTCGATGTCATTGGCAACGACGTTGGTCGAGCGGCGGCTGTCGATCGCGAGCTTCAGCTCCGGGCCCAGTTCCGCCACCAGGCCGGTGCCGAGCGGCCCCGAAAACCCGATGGCGATGAAGGCAAGATCGGCTCGGATGACGAACTCGGTGCCGGCCACTGGCTTGCGCCTGTCGTCTACCTCGCAGCACTTGACGCCGGTGAGCTGCCCCTCCTCGCCGATGAACTCCAGCGTCGCCACCTGGAACTCACGCTGCGCGCCCTCCGCCTGGCTGGACGAGGTGCGCATCTTGGTCGCCCAATAGGGCCAGACCGTCAGCTTGTCTTCCTTCTCGGGCGGCATCGGACGGATGTCGAGCTGTGTCACCCGCACGGCGCCCTGGCGGAAGGCGGTGCCGACGCAATCGGACGCCGTATCGCCACCGCCCACCACGACGACGTGCTGCCCGCCGGCCACGATGGGAGCGGAACGCCAGGCGACCGACTGGATGTCCTCGGCGCCGACGCGCTTGTTCTGCTGCACCAGATAGGGCATGGCGTCGTGAACGCCTTCGAGGTCGCTGCCGGGAATGCCCGCCGGCCGCGGCGTCTCCGAGCCGCCGCAGTAGAGCACGGCATCGAAATCCGAAAGAAGCTCGCGCACGGGCTTGTCGACCCCGACATTGACACCGCAGTGGAAGGTCACGCCCTCGCCCTGCATCTGCTCCACGCGCCGGTCGATGGTGTGCTTCTCCATCTTGAAGTCGGGAATGCCAAAGCGAAGCAGGCCACCCGGCCGGCTCTCGCGCTCGAACACATGCACGTCGTGGCCGACGCGGCCGAGTTGCTGCGCGGCGGCAAGCCCCGCCGGGCCGGAGCCGATGACGGCGACCCGCTTGCCGGTCTTGGCGGCAGCGGGCTGCGGGCGGATGAAGCCCAGCGCGTACGCCTTGTCGGCGATCGCCTGCTCCACCGTCTTGATGGCGACTGGAATGTCCTCGAGGTTCAGCGTGCAGGCTTCCTCGCACGGCGCCGGACAGATGCGACCCGTGAACTCGGGGAAATTGTTGGTGGAATGCAGGTTGCGGATCGCGCCTTCCCAGTCGCCGTTGTAGACGAGGTCGTTCCAGTCCGGAATCTGGTTGTGGATCGGACAGCCCGTCGGCCCGTGGCAATAGGGCACGCCGCAGTCCATGCAGCGCGCGGCCTGCTTCTCGACCTCCTTGTCAGACATCGGCAGCGTGAATTCGCGGAAGTGGCGGATGCGGTCCGACGCCGGCTGGTACTTGTGCACCTGCCGGTCGATCTCGAGAAAGCCTGTTACCTTACCCATAGACGTTTCACCTAACTCCCGGGCTGCACCGTATCGTGCAGCCGATTCTCGACCTTCATAACCGGTGCTTCCAGCAATGTCCGCTCGTGCGACAACCAGGATCAATCGACGGCACTACTCCGCCGCGACGCCCATGCGCATACGCTCCATCTCGATCAGGGCGCGGCGGTACTCCACCGGCATGACCTTGCGGAACTTCGGGCGGTAGTTCGTCCAGTCGTCGAGGATCGCCTTGGCCCGCGTCGATCCGGTGTAGTGCACATGGTTGGAGATCAGCTGGTAGAGCCGTTCCTCGTCGTGGCTGGTCATGTCGCCTGACACGTCGACGCGACCCTTGTGGGCGAGATCGCCACCGTGGTGATGCAGCTTCTCCAGCATGTCGTCCTCTTCCGGAACCGGCTCGAGTTCGACCATCGCCATGTTGCAGCGTTCGGCGAAATCGCCCTCCTCGTCGAGCACATAGGCGACGCCGCCCGACATGCCGGCCGCGAAGTTGCGGCCCGTCTTGCCGAGCACCACCACCACGCCGCCAGTCATGTACTCGCAACCATGGTCGCCGACGCCTTCGACCACCGCCACCGCGCCCGAATTGCGGACCGCGAAGCGTTCGCCCGCTACTCCGCGGAAGTAGCACTCGCCCTCGGTGGCACCGTAGAGCACCGTGTTGCCGACGATGATGGAGTCTTCGGCGACGATGCGCGCCTCGTCGGCCGGGCGGATGACCAGGCGTCCGCCCGACAGGCCTTTGCCGACATAGTCGTTGCCGTCGCCAACCAGTTCGAACGAGACGCCACGCGCCAGGAAGGCGCCGAACGACTGTCCGGCGGTACCGATCAGCCGGACGGAGATCGTATCCTCGCGCAGCCCCTTGTGGCGAAAGCGCTTGACGACCTCGCCCGACAGCATGGCGCCGGCGGAGCGATCGACATTGCGGATCGGGACTTCGATCTGCACGGGCTGGCGGCTCTCCAGCGCTGGCTTCGCCAGCTCGATCAGCTTGCTGTCGAGCACCTCGTCGATCGGATGCTTCTGCCGTTCGGTCCAGTGCATGGCCGAGCGCGGGGCCTCCGGCTTGTAGAACACCTTGCTGAAGTCCAGCCCCTGCGCCTTCCAGTGGCTGACGACCTCCTTCTTGTCGAGCAGCTGAGCCTCGCCGACGATCTCGTCGAGATGGTGATAGCCCATGGCTGCCAGCAACTCGCGCACTTCGTCCGCCAGGTAGAAGAAGAAGTTGATCACGTGCTCCGGCGTGCCCTTGAAGCGCTTGCGCAGGACGGGATCCTGCGTCGCCACGCCGA
>JAEUMA010000587.1 GCA_016793565.1 Rhizobiaceae bacterium | reverse complement strand
CGCGTGCCTGATGATCAGAATGTCGGGCCGCATGGCGTTGAGCGTCATGGCCGTGTCGATCAGTGTCTCGCCCTTCTTCACCGAGGAACTGGCGACGGACATGTTCATGACATCGGCGCCGAGGCGTTTGCCGGCCAGTTCGAAGGACGATTGGGTGCGGGTCGAGGCTTCGTAGAAGAGGTTGATCTGCGTGCGGCCGCGCAGGGTCGAGGTCTTCTTGTCGGGCCGCCGTGATATCGCTACGGCCGCGTCGGCGCGGTCGAGAAGCAGGTTGATGTCGGCGGGAGAAAGGTCCCCGATGCCCAGCAAGTGGCGATGCGGGTAGAGCGGCAGAGGCGCGGGTTCTGTCATGTCAAGCGCGTGCTATAGGGCTGCCCCGAAAGGGCTGCAAGCGGCATGCCGGGCAGCGCCTTGTTCTCCCCCGGATTTTCCTTCCGCCCCCTTGGCGCGCAATGTGATATGCACCACGCTGGCGCGGCCGGAATCGCGACAATCCGGACCCTGGTGCAGGAACGACGCGTGACCGATGACGTGACCAATCAGCCGCCGCCTTTTACCGGCGGCAATGCCTGGCGCGGCGATCCGCTGCTGATCCAGCTTGCCGAGAGCTTTTCGGAGCCGGTGCGCCGCGACCTGGATTCCTTCGGCCGCTTCGTGCAGTCCGTCGAGGCGCAGGAAACCGCCAAGCTCGCCAACACCGAACTGCCCCGGCTGCGCACGCACGACCGCTACGGACGGCGCGTCGACCTTGTCGAGTATCACCCTGCCTACCACGCGCTGATGCGCCGCTCGATCGCCTCCGGCCTGCACTCCTCGGTGTGGGAGAACGGCGAGACCGAGACCGGCAAGCGGCATCAGGTGAGGGCGGCGCGCTTCTATCTGACGGCGCAGCTGGAATGCGGCCACCTATGCCCGGTCACCATGACCAGCGCTTCGCTGGCCGCGCTGATGGCCAATCCCAAGCTGTTCCGCGAATGGGCGCCGCGCGTCACCACGCGTAAATACGACCAGGCTCAGAAGCCGCCGGTGGAAAAGGCGGGACTGACGCTCGGCATGGGAATGACCGAAAAGCAGGGCGGCACCGACGTACGCGCCAACGTAACCCGCGCGGATCGCGCCGGCAGCGGGTTTTACCGGGTCAGCGGCCACAAATGGTTCATGTCGGCGCCCATGTCGGACGCGTTCCTGGTGCTTGCGCAGGCGACCGAAGGCCTGTCCTGCTTTCTGGTGCCGCGGCTGCTGGGCGACGGGTCGAGCAACGGCTTCCGCTTCCAGCGACTGAAGGACAAGCTCGGCAACCGCTCGAACGCATCGGCCGAGGTGGAATTCGCCAATGCGCTGGGCGAGATGGTGGGCGACCCGGGCGAGGGCGTGCGCACCATCATGGACATGGTCACCCTGACACGGCTAGATTGCGCCGTTGCGTCCGCAGCGCTGATGCGCGCGGGCATGGCCGAGGCCGTCCACCATGCGCGCCACCGCACCGTCTTCGGCAAGCCCCTCATCGACCAGCCGCTGATGCAGCGCGTGCTGGCGGACATGGCACTCGATGTCGCAGCGGCAACGGCACTGGCTTTCCGCCTGTCGCGCTCCTTCGACGAGGCGCCTTCGAGCCGCGCGGAAGCCTCCTTCGCCCGCGCGATGACGCCGGTGGTGAAGTACTGGGTGTGCAAGATCGCGCCGGCGCTGCTGTACGAAGCGATGGAGTGCCTGGGCGGCAACGGTTACGTGGAGGAGGGGCCGCTGGCGCGCTATTACCGCGAGGCGCCGGTGAATGCCATCTGGGAGGGTTCCGGCAACGTCATGGCGCTGGACGTAATGCGCGTGCTGGGCCGTGCGCCGGCGCTGTTCGACGAGGTGCTGGCCGGCATGGAGCACGACCTCGGCTCCAGCGGCGGCAGCACCGCCGGCGTGCTCCGCGCGGCGATGCAGGTAGCGACGTCGGACGAGGGAGCGTCGCGCATCCTCACCGAACAACTCGCTCTGTCGGCGGCGGCGGCCGAACTGCGCCGCATCGGCGCGGGGAGAATCGCCGACGCCTTCATCGAGACGCGGCTGGCCGGGCAATGGCGCACGACCTACGGCATGCTGGATGCCCGGCACGACGCGCGCCTGATCATCGACACGCTCTATCCGCCGATCGGCTGAGCCGGCGCGGCCATTCCGCGCGGATCCGACGATCCATGGAAACCTACCGTTAACCTTAACAAATGGTTTCCGTTGCCGTGGACGGGTCCGCGCCGCAAGGTGTTAACCAATCGGCAAGGATAAAGGCGATGCGGCCTCTGCTGGCCTGGATCATCATCTGCCACTGGGCGGTTCTCTTCGTGCTGCTGGCGGCGGTCGTCGCGCTCGACCCCGCGCGCGGACCGCTGGCGGCGTTCGAAATGCTGGGCGCGACGGTGCAGCCATCCATGGGTGAACTGAACCCGCTTCTGTCGGCTGTTGCCGCCTGGACGGTGGCAAGCACGGCGCTGCTATTCGTGTGGGCGCTGCTGTCGGTCGCCTTCGCGCAGCGCGGCCTGCTCGAGGACGGCGTGGTGAGCCTGGCCTTCGCCTCGGGGGCGGGGCTGCTGGTCCTGGGCATGCTTGTCGGCCTGGTGATGCCGGTCCGGGGCCATTTCGGCCCGCTGGCGCTCTATCTCCTGGGGCTGCTGGCTTCCTATCTCGCCATCGCCATCCCCGTGCGGCCCGCGCAAGAGCGGGCGGGCAGCGAGGAGGTTAGAATGGCGGTGCGCATGGCCTCCATCACCGGGGCGCGATCCCCGAATCTCGCGAGAACCGAGGAGTTCGGCTGATGCGCTACATCGTCGCCCTGTGGGCGCTGCCGCTCGCTCTGTTCTGGGGCTGGTTCTTTCTGTCGCTGAACGACATCAACTTCGGCTACATGATTCTGACCCGGCAGATGCACGACCTCGTGTTCGACCTCTACGGCCAGATGCTCGGCATCGACCCCGCTATCATTCCCGGCCTGGTCGCCAAGGCCTGTCTGTTCGATACGCTGATCATCGTGGTGATCTACGCATTCCGCCGGCGGGCGACAATTCTGGCATGGACGCGCGAGACCCGCGCCCGCTTGGCCGCGCCTCATTCCCGCCCGAGCGCCTGAAGCCGGTCGAGAACGCCCTGCAGGATGAAGGCCGCGGCGGCCGAATCGATTCGCGTCTCGCGTTTCCTGCGCGAGACGTCCATTTCGAGCAACGCCCGTTCGGCTGCTACGGTCGACAGGCGCTCGTCCCACAGGGCGAACGGCAGGGCGCTGAAGCGCGCCATGTTTCGCACGAAGGCGCGCGAGGCCTGCGCGCGGGGGCCTTCGCTGCCGTCCATGTTTACGGGCAGGCCGAGCACGATCGCGCCGGCGTTCTCCTTCGTCAGCAGGGTCATCAGCGCTTCCGCGTCGAGCGAGAATTTGCGGCGCATGATCACCGGCCGCGGATGAGCGAAGCTCAGCCGGGCGTCCGACACCGCGACACCGATCGTCTTGTCGCCGAGGTCGAGCCCGGCGAGGCATCTGCCTGCGGTTAGCCGCGCCGGCAGTTCCTCGATCGCGATCAGGTTCACGTGCGCTTCCTTGTCTGTCCGGTGTTAGCCGTTCTATCTTCCGGCGCAGCGGAAATCGAGGATAGGGCGTTATGAAGCTGACCTGGTACGGCCATTCCACATTCAGGGTCGAAAGCGGCGACGCCCGAATCCTGATAGACCCGTTCTTCACGGGCAATCCGTCATGGAGTTCTGGCTGGGAGCAGGCCGCCGAGGGACTGACCCACCTTCTGATCACGCACGGTCACAACGATCACGTCGGCGACGCCGCTGCGATTCTCAAGAAGACGGGCGCGCTTCTCGTCGCCAATTTCGAGATCTGCATGTTCCTGGTCGGGCAGGGCGCCGACGGCGACAGGATCAGTCCGGGCAACACCGGCGGCACCGTGGACTGCGTCGGCTTCACCACAACCTTCGTGCAGGCGCTGCACTCGTCCTCCTATGGAGGCGAGGGTGGCAGTAACACCTATCTGGGCAACCCGCTCGGGCTCGTCCTTCATTTTCCGAATGATCCGACGCTCTACCATATGGGCGATACCGACATCTTTTCGGACATGGGGCTCATCAACGAACTGCACGAGCCGAAGATCGGCCTCGTGCCGATCGGCGACCGCTTTACGATGGGCGGCGCGGTGGCGGCGCTGGCGTGCCGGCGTTTTTTTCGCTTCGATACGGTCATCCCTTGCCACTACGGCTCTTTCCCAATGGTGGACCAAAACGCCGAAAAGTTCGTCGCCGGCCTCGAAGGCTCGCCAACGCGGGTACGGGTCATGCAGCCGGGCGAATCGGTGAATTTCTGAACCGGAGATTCGCGTGAGCCTGCGTATTCCCACCTACGCCGATGTCGAGACGGCGCGCGGCCGCATCGCCGGACTGGCGCACCGCACCCCCGTTCTGTCGTCCCGGACCGCCGATGCGCGGGTCGGCGCCACGCTTTTCTTCAAGGCCGAGAACCTGCAGCGGGCCGGCGCTTTCAAGTTCCGCGGCGCATGCAACGCCATCGGCGCGCTCGACGCCGATGCGCGAAAGCGGGGCGTAGTCTCCTATTCTTCGGGTAACCATGCACAGGCGATCGCCTATGCGGCGCGACTTCTTGATGTAGCCGCCACTATCGTAATGCCTAGCGACGCACCCGCGATTAAGCTCTCTGCAACAAAGGGTTATGGCGCCGAGATCATCTTCTACGATCGCTACAACGAAGACCGGGAAGAGATCGCCGGGCGCGTCGCGGCGGAGAGAGGCGCGGCGATCATCCCGCCTTACGACCATCCGGACGTGATCGCGGGGCAAGGCACCGCCGTCGCGGAAATGGTGGAGGACGTCGGCGCGCTGGACATGCTGGTCGTGCCGCTCGGCGGCGGCGGGCTGCTGGCGGGTTCGGCTCTGGCCGCTGGAGCGCTGTCACCCGGCTGCCGCGTGTTCGGCGTGGAGCCGGCGGTGGGCAATGACGGGCAGCAATCCTTGCAGAAGGGCGAGATCGTCCGCATCGCGGTGCCGAAGTCGATTGCCGACGGCGCACTGACGCCGGCGGTCGGGCGCTGCAATTTCCCGATTCTGCGGGAGCGTGTGGAAAACGTCGTGACGGTGTCGGACGAAGAACTTGTCGACACCATGAAGTTCTTCGTGGAGCGCATGAAGATCGTCGTCGAACCGACCGGCTGCCTGGCCGCCGCCGCTGTGCTGCACGCCAAGCTGGACTGCGCAGGCCTGCGCGTCGGCATCGTGCTCAGCGGAGGCAATGTCGACCTGCCAGCGCTGGCGGGCTTTCTGGCAGGCTGACGGCCGATGTCGGGCCTTGGCGTCGGTTTCCGATCTAGGTTCGAAAGCATAGGAGGACACGGTATGGACGAGACCACCAACTGGCGTCACATGGCGAGCGCCCCGCGGGACGGCAGCCGCGTTCTCGTCACGATAAGGCCGTCCGAGCAAGGGCCGGCCGAGGTCGACATGGCCTATTGGGCGCGGCCCGACCAGTTCGGCGACGAGGGCTGGCGCGCGGCCGATTCGTATCCCGGCCATGTCGTGCTTTACGCCGAGCCCGAACTGAAATGCTGGATGCCGATGCCGACCGCCGGCGCCATGCCCTCGCCGTGGGAAGGCGACGACGTCGAGCAGCTCGACGGATCGGGAATCTGACCGCGCGTCCGTCTCCGTAGGAGAGGCGTGCGGATCGGCGTGGTTGCGCGGGGCTCGCGCCACCGCTATAGCGCGGTCGATAGCTGGGTCTGCCCGGAGTTCAGGAAATGTCCGTCGACATCGCGACCGTCAAGCGCGTGGCGCGCCTTGCCCGCATCGCCGTCACCGAAGAGGAGGCCGAGCGCATGACCGGCGAACTCAACGGAATTCTTGGTTTCGTGGAGCAACTGAACGAGGTGGACGTGGCGGGCGTCGAGCCGATGACCTCCGTGACCCCGATGTCGATGAAGAAGCGCCAGGATGTCGTGACGGATGGCGACAAGGCGGCGGACGTGGTCGCCAATGCGCCCTCCACCGCCGAGAACTTCTTTCTCGTGCCCAAGGTGGTGGAATAGGCATGGGCATCGTCATCGCTGCGGAGAGCCCGCTTCAGGACGAGGTCCGCGTCCTGGTCGCGGAACTGAACGAGGCTTTGCTCGAGCTTACGCCGCCCGAATTCTGCTTTCACATGACGGTCGAGCAGATGGCGGGCCCGGAGACCACGGTCTTCATCGCACGCGACGAGGGCGTGGCTGTCGCCTGCGGGGCGCTGCGCCGGCACGAAGGCGGTATCGGCGAGGTCAAGCGCATGTATACGCGCCCGTCCCACCGGGGGAAAAAGATCGGCGCCGAGATCGTGCGCTGCGTCGAAGCGCTGGCGCGGGCGGAGGGCATTTCCCGACTGGTTCTAGAAACCGGCGACCGCCACCCCGCCGCCTGGGCGCTCTACGAGGGAGCCGGCTTCGTGCGGTGCGGCCCCGTGCTCGACTATCCCGACTCGACATGGTCGGTCTTCTACGAGAAACCCCTGGCCGGCGTCAGCGCCGCCGCCTGAACGAGACGACGATGAGCGAACTGACCGAACTCACTATTGCCGAGGCGCGCGCCAGGCTGCGCGCCCGCGATATCAGCGCCGGCGAACTCACCGACGCCTATCTGCAGGCGATCGACCGCGCCAATCCGCAGTTCAACGCTTATGTCGTCGTGACCCATGAGCGCGCACGCGCAATGGCAGCGGCCTCCGACGCCAGGCTCGCCAAGGGTGAGGGCGGGGCGCTGGAGGGCGTGCCGCTAGGTATCAAGGACCTGTTCGCCACCGAAGGCGTTCACACCCAGGCCTGCAGCCATGTACTGGACGGCTTCGAGCCGCGCTACGAATCCACGGTCACGGGGAACCTGTTCGCCGACGGCGCGGTCATGCTCGGCAAGCTCAACATGGACGAGTTCGCCATGGGCTCGTCCAACGAGACATCCTACTACGGGCCGGTGGTCAATCCGTGGCGGCGGGCAAACGGGCAGGGTGGGTTGGACAACATGCAGCTGGTGCCGGGCGGTTCCTCCGGCGGCTCGGCTGCCGCGGTGGCGGCCCATCTCTGCGCCGGCGCGACTGCGACCGACACGGGCGGCTCCATTCGCCAGCCGGCGGCGTTCACGGGCACCGTCGGCATCAAGCCGACCTACGGCCGCTGCTCGCGCTGGGGCATTGTCGCCTTCGCTTCGTCGCTCGACCAGGCGGGGCCGATCGCCCGCGACGTGCGCGACGCGGCGATCATGCTGCGCTCCATGGCCTCGGTCGACGCCAAGGACACGACTTCGGTAGACCGGCCGGTGCCTGACTACGAGGCGGCGATCGGCCGCTCCGTGCGCGGCATGAAGGTGGGCATCCCGCGCGAATACCGCGTCGACGGAATGCCGTCCGAAATCGAAGCGCTATGGCAGAAGGGCATCGCCTGGCTGAAGGAGGCAGGCGCCGAAATCGTCGACATCTCGCTGCCGCATACCAAATATGCGCTGCCGGCCTACTACATCGTCGCGCCGGCCGAGGCGTCCTCGAACCTGGCCCGCTACGACGGCGTGCGTTACGGCCTGCGCGAACCCGGCCGCGATATCATCGACATGTACGAGAAGACGCGCGCCGCCGGCTTCGGCCGCGAGGTCAAGCGCCGCATCATGATCGGCACCTATGTGCTGTCGGCAGGCTACTACGACGCATACTATCTCAAAGCGCAGCAGGTGCGCACGCTGATCAAGCGCGACTTCGAGAAAGTCTTCGCCGACGGCATCGACGTCATCCTGACGCCGGCGACGCCGTCGGCCGCTTTCGGCGTGGCCGACCAGGACATGGCCGCCGACCCGGTCAAGATGTACCTCAACGACGTCTTCACGGTGACGGTCAACATGGCCGGCCTGCCGGGCATTGCCGTGCCGGCCGGGGTGGACGGCCGCAACCTTCCGCTCGGCCTCCAGCTGATCGGCCGCCCGTTCGACGAGGAGACGCTCTTCCAGACGGCAGCGGTGATCGAACAGGCGGCCGGCCGGTTCTCGCCGACGAAGTGGTGGTAACCGCCGTCGAAACCGTTGCACCGGCAGCCTTGCGCGGCTTGCGACTCGCACGTTGCCCCGCGCGATGCGCCAAGCGCGGCGGGTGATGGCGTGTTCTTCGAGATCTCCAAAATCTTCGGGTTCTTCGCCCAGCCGCTGAATTTCTCGATCTTCGTGCTCGGGCTGTGCGTGCTGGCGGCGCTGCTCGGATGGCATAGGCTGTCCTTCGCCGGCATGGCCATGGTTTTCGTGGTGATGGCGCTGAGCGGCTGGACGTCGCTGGGCGCCCGTCTGTTGACCCCGCTGGAGGACCGCTTTCCGAGGCCCATGGCGGCACCGGAGCGGGTGGACGGGATCGTCGTGCTCGGCGGCGGCCTGGAAGGCGCCATCAATCTCGCGCGCGGCGGTTACGAACTGAACAGCGGCGGCGACCGCTTCGTGGAGGCGGCCATCCTCGCGCGCCGTTATCCGGATGCGCGCATCGACGTGTCCCGTGGAACCGCAACCCAGAACCAGGCCGGCGCGGGCGAAGCGGCTACGGCCCCCCGCCTAATGACGGCGCTAGGCGTCGAGCCAGATCGGCTGATTCTCGAGAACCGTTCGCGCAACACCTATGAGAACGCGGTGTTCACCCGCGAACTGGTGACGCCGAAACCCGGCGAGACCTGGCTGCTGGTCACTTCCGCATTCCATATGCCACGGTCGGTGGCACTGTTCCGGAAAGCCGATTTTCCCATCGTGCCCTGGCCGGTGGACTATCGGACGTCCGGCAACGAGGGCTACGGCTTTTTCCGTGACAATCCGCAGGACGCGATGCAGAACACCGCCGTGGCGATCCGCGAGTGGATCGGCCTGGTCGCCTACTATCTTTCCGGCCGCACTGGCGAGGTCTTCCCGGCGCCGTCTGCCAATCAGTCCTAGAGCGGTTCAGGGTTAGACGGAAACGGTTCTATTTGCTCGATGGCGAGATGCTCCGCAAGGAAGGCGGCGCAGGCCCGATGTGGTGCGTCGGGCAAGCCGGCTGACACAGCGGTCATCCACCAGCGACAAACCCTCCGGGCCGGGTCAATTCGACCCAAATCCGTCGGCGCGCGTCTTGTCCGTACCCTCCAGGTACGGCCTGCGACACCCACCTCGACCTTGGGATCGAATTGCCTCCGGCAGAACGATTCCATCTAACCCTGAACCGCGCTAGGGAAGGCCGTCGACGGGCTCGTCCAGGGCAGCGCGCCGCGCGGCCGAGAAGAACTGCCTGCGCACCAGCACGGCAAGGATGAGCAGCGTGGCCAGCACGAAGGCTGCCGCCCCGACGAACCAGCCGAGATAGCCGATCGAGAAGAAGATGGCGCGCATCCCCGCGTTGAAGTGCCGTCCGGCCAGGATGTTCATGCGCGTCGCGCGGTGAACCGCGACCTCCAGCTCGTTCGGAACGGAGAGTTCGTCGCGCGCGGTCGGCACGGCGCCGATGAGGATCGAGCAGTAGTTGAACAGCCGGTAGGACCAGCCGAACTTGAAGAAGGCGTAGGCGAGCACGCAGGCGAGCCCGAGCAGCTTGATCTCGACCAGCCCTCGCGAGGTGCTGGCGACCAGGGGCAGGTCGGTCAGGACGGCGAGCGTCTCGCCGCTCGCACGCAGCATGGCCAGGCAGCCGCCCAGCGCCACCAGCGAGGTCGAGGCGAAGAAGGCCGTTCCCTGTTGCAGGCCGGTCATGATGCCGGTGTCGACCATGCGCAGCTCGCGGCGGGCCATGGTGCGCATCCACGCGACCCGTTGGATATTCATGGCACTGCTGAGCGAGACGCGGCTGACCAGAAACCCTTCGGCCGCCAGCGTGTGCAGCGTCCACACAGCGAGGAAGAAGGCCAGCGCCGCGAGGTCCGCGATGGTCAAGGGTAGAGATTCGCTCATGGCTTCATTTCCTTGCCGGCTCGGTGCCCGAGAGACATCCGAACATTTGCCGCAACGGCGCCACACAGATTGAGAATGCGTTTACGGTAAACATGGCGCAAGCTTATGATTTAATTCAAATCTTATGGATAGCTCCCCCAACGTCGCCACCATTTCGCCTTTTTTGCGGTTGCGAAGAACCCTCCGGAGGCGTATCTCGATGCGCGGAATCGAGCGGAACAATAAAGCGGCCAAAACCGTTTTTCCGTCGCTTCGCAAATTCGGGCAACGGGCAATCATGGAAGACACAAGCGTACAGAAATCGTGCTGGGGCCTTACGATCAAGGCCGTGGCGGGAATAGCGCTGGCGATGGCAGTAGCGTGGCTCATCACTGGCTCGGATGGTTTGTCCAAGCTGGCCGGCGGCTAGCCGATTTTTTTTACCGACGGCGCGCCGTCTCGAGGTCAGTGGCGCGCCGGGTTCTTGAGCGCATAGCGCCCGTCGGTCGTCTTATCGAACAATTCGTCGAGCTGCGGGTGCCTGACCGGAACGCCGGACTGGTCCTCGCGAAGATTCTGTTCCGATACGTAGGCGATGTACTCCGTCTCGGAGTTCTCGGCCAGAAGGTGATAGAAGGGCTGATCCTTGCGAGGCCTCATCGCCGCCGGGATAGCCTCGTACCATTCATCGGTATTGTTGAAATGCGGGTCGACGTCGAAAATGACGCCGCGAAAAGGAAACAGGCGGTGCTTCACCACCTGGCCGATCGCGAATTTTGCGGTCCTTACCGGCGCCATGCCCAACTTCCTCTAAAGACTATGTGGCGCAGCGGCGGATATTTTTCAATCATGCCGTACGGTTAGCCGGCACCCTTATCGAGAGCGACGAGCACCTTCATGTCCGATATCATCGGCCTCGTCCTGCCCTTCTTCGGCTTGATCTTCATGGGCTTCCTGCTGGCGCGAATCGTGCGCCAGCCGATAGAGGCCCTCGGCTGGATGAACACCTTCGTGGTGTATGTCGCGCTGCCGGCCCTGTTCTTCCAGCTGCTCGCTACCACGCCGATCGAGAAGCTGACGGAGTGGAGCTTCATTTTCGGGTCGGTGTTTTCGACGTACATCATCTTCTCCGTGATGTTCGTGGCCTCGGTCGTCTTCTCGCGCGGCGACATTGCCAGTTCCACGATCAAGGGCCTTGCCTCCGCCTACGGCAATATCGGCTATATGGGCCCGGGGCTGGCGCTGCTGGCGCTCGGCGACCAGGCGGCGGTGCCGGTGGCGCTGATCTTCTGCTTCGAAAACATCATGCATTTTGCGATCGCGCCGATGATGATGGCGCTTTCCGGCAGCGAAAAAGCGCCACCGCTCAGGATCGCAGCCGGCGTCGTCAGGCGCATCGTGCTCCACCCGTTCATCCTGGCGACCGCCGCCGGCGTGCTGGCCGCGGCGCTGCATTTCGAGCCGCCGCTGCCGGTCGCACGCTTCCTGGAGTATCTGGCGCGCGCGGCCGCGCCCTGCGCGCTCTTCGCCATGGGCGTGACGCTCGCGCTGCGGCCGCTGAAGCGGGTGCCGCACGAGCTGCTTCCCATCGCACTGCTGAAGCTCGTGCTCCACCCGCTCCTCTGCTACGTCATGCTGAGCTGGATCGGGAACTTCTCGCCGGTCTGGGTCTATGCCGCGGTGCTGCTCGCCGGGCTGCCGACAGCCACCAACGTTTTCGTTATCGCGCAGCAGTATGGCGTGTGGGTGGAAAGGGCCTCCGCGAGCGTGCTGCTGACGACGCTGTTTTCCGTCGCCACCGTCACCGGGCTGCTTTACCTGATCCGCAGCGGTTCCCTACCGCCGGACCTGTTCCCGTAGGTCCCCGAAGAGGCCGCGAAACCCACTGCCAGGCTGCAGGCCTTCGCGCATGAAGAAGCTGCGCAGCGGTGGCAGCGTACGCAGGGCGGACAGGCCGGCGCTGCGCAGGAACTGGGCGGGCAAGAGGTCGGACAGCAGCGAGCGGTTGAGCAGGTCGACCGCGCCGGCGCGGGCTAGGATATCGGGCCGCCGCCTGCGGTCGTACGCGTCGAGCGCCGCGTCAGAGCCGGGATCGGAAACGTGTTCGACGGCGGTGCTGACGAGATCGCGGACGTCGCGGATGCCAAGGTTCAGTCCCTGCGCTCCGATCGGCGGGAACAGATGCGCGGCCTCGCCGACAAGCGCGATGCGGCTGCGGGCGAAGTGCGAGGGCAGGGCCGAGGTAAGCGGGTAGACCTGTCTGCCCGCCTCCACGCTCACGCGCCCGAGCATCGACTGCATGCGGTCTTCGATGCGGCGCGAAAGCGCGTTGTCGGGCAGGCCGGCGAGCTCTTCTGCCTCCTTCGGCGTCACCACCCAGACCAGGCTCGACCGCAGGCCGCGCAGCGGCACCTGCGTGAACGGCCCCGTCTCGGTATGGAACTCGGTCGACACGCTGCCATGCGGCCGCGTATGCGCGAAGCTGACGACCAGGGCCGACTGGCCGAAGCGATGAGCGCGGGCCTGGATGCCCGCCGCCTGCCTGGCAGGCGAATCGCGCCCGTCGGCCGCCGCCGCGAGGCGCGCGGCAAGCCGCGTGCCGTCTTCGAGCCGTACTGCCACGGCCTGTGGCAGTGTCTCCCATCGCTCTACCAGGCCGTGATGCCAGGTGATCTCCGGCTGCCGTTCGACGGCGGCGCGAAGCGTCGCGTTGAGGTGGGCGTTCGGGATATTGAGGCCGAAATGCGCCTCGCCGATCTCGCCGGCGCGGAAGGTGACGGTCGGGCTGCGGATGAGACGGGCGGTGCCGTCGACGATGCGCATCGCTTCGAGCGGCGCGGCCTCGCTGGCGAGTTCCTCGCCCACACCGAGCGTGGACAGATAACGAAGCGCAGGGACCATCAGAGCGGTCGTGCGGCGGTCGTCGGTTCGCGGCCGGGGACCGACAAGGCGCACCTTGAAGCCCGCCTGCGCCATGGAAAGCGCGCAGATCAAGCCAGCCGGGCCGGTGCCGGCTACCAGAATGTCGGCGTCGACGACGGGGAGCGGTGAGGGCGCTTGCATGGCGACGATATAAGGTCGGGCAACGCTCTTGATCAACGCGGCTTTTCGGCCCATTCGACCAGGATGACGGCCGAACCGGACGATTTCTCCCATCTGGACCGCCTCGGTGCGGCGACCGCAGGTCTCGCCCTGCGCAGCCGTACGGTGGTGATCGCCGCCGTGATGCTGGCGCTGGTCCTGTCGTGGAGCGCGCTGTTCGTCATGGCTGCTTCCACCGAGGCGGCCGACGGGCCGGGCATGAACCTGCTGCCGGCGCTGCCGGAATGGCTGTCGGTGCGGCTGGTGACCTTCGTGTCGCTATGCCTGACGCCGGTGGAGACGCCTGCGTCCACGCTTGTGAAGTTCGCGGCGCTGACGCTGATGTGGATGCTGGGTTCGGTGGCGATGATGCTGCCTTCGGCTGCGCCCATGCTGCGCACCTACTGCGAGATCGCCGATACGGCAGCGGCGAAAGGCGAGCCTGCGGTCAATCCGCTGGTGCTGCTTTCCGGATACCTGACGGTGTGGCTCGGCGCCTCGCTCCTGTTCGCGCTGCTTGCCGTCGTTCTGGACGGGGTCGTCGCCGGTCCTGCCGCGATCGGCACCGGCGCGCTGATGCTGGCGATCGCGGGAGCCTATCAGTTTAGCCCGCTCAAGCAGGCCTGCCTGCGAAAGTGCCGGCGACCCTTCGCAATATTGTTCGCACGCTGGAGCACCCGCCCGGGCAAGATTTGGCGTCTGGGCGCGGAGCAGGGGGTCTGGTGCCTCGGCTGCTGCTGGGCGCTCATGCTAGTCATGTTCGCGGTTGGGCTGATGAACCTGTTCTGGATGGCACTGATTGCGCTGTTCGCGATCGTGGAAAAGCAGGCCGGCGACAGGGTGCCGACATTCGCTGCCGGCGCGATACTGCTTGTATGGGCCGCCGCGCTGCTAGTAAGCTCACCCTGACGCAAGGGGGAAACGCATGGCCG
>JAEUMA010000687.1 GCA_016793565.1 Rhizobiaceae bacterium | reverse complement strand
GAGCTCGGCCGCATCCGCAAGATCAAGGCGGAGCGTGCGGGCAGGGGCCACGAGACCATAGTCGGCGTGGCAGGCTGCGTGGCGCAGGCGGAGGGGCGGGCGATCATCCGCCGCTCGCCGGTTGTGGACCTCGTCATCGGCCCGCAGACCTACCATCAGTTGCCCGACGCGGTGCGCCGCGCGCGCGGCGGCGACAAGGTCGTGGCGACCGACTTTCCCGCGGAGGACAAGTTCGACCATCTGCCGGCCGCCCGCCGCGCCGAGACGGCGAGGCGCGGGGTGACGGCGTTTCTGACCGTGCAGGAAGGCTGCGACAAGTTCTGCACCTTCTGCGTGGTGCCCTATACGCGCGGTTCGGAAGTCTCGCGGCCGGTGTCGCAGCTCGTCGCGGAAGCCGAGCGCCTGGCCGAGGCCGGTGTGCGCGAGGTGACGCTGCTCGGCCAGAACGTCAACGCCTGGCACGGCGATGGCCCCGAGGGAAGCGAATGGGGTCTCGGCCGGCTGCTGTTCCGTCTCGCCGAGATTCCCGGCCTGGCGCGGCTCCGTTACACCACCAGCCATCCGCGCGACATGGACGACGAGCTGATCGCGGCGCACCGTGACCTGTCCGCGCTCATGCCATATCTGCATCTGCCGGTGCAGGCCGGCTCGGACCGCGTGCTGAAGGCGATGAACCGTCGCCATACCGCCGCCGAATATCTGGCTCTGATCGACCGCATCCGCGCGGCGCAGCCCGATATCGCCATGTCCGGCGACTTCATCGTCGGCTTCCCCGGCGAGAGCGACGCCGATTTCGAGGATACGATGGCGCTGGTGCGCGAGGTTCGCTACGCGCAGGCGTTCTCGTTCAAATATTCGCCGCGCCCCGGCACGCCCGGCGCGGAACTCGGCGCGCAGGTGCCGGAGCCGGTCAAGGACGAGCGGCTGCAGCGGCTGCAGGCGCTGCTGACGCAACATCAGAACGACTTCGCCGTCTCGCTGGTCGGCAGGGATATAGGCCTGCTGATCGAGAAGGCAGGCCGCCAGCCCGGACAACGCGTCGGGCGCTCGCCTTGGCTCCAGCCGGTGATTGTTGATGAAACCGCCGGGGAAATCGGTGACATTGTGCAGGTGCGAATCACGCGGGCCGGACCGAACAGCCTTTTCGCCGATACGGTGAATTGAAGGTTGGCCGCGACCAAGGAGAGACGGTTGAACGCCACTGCAGGTTTGAGCAAGCAGCCCTCCGGCGCTTCCGACATGGCGCACATCGTCCTGACCTTCGACAACAACCGGCTGGCCAGCGCCCTGTACGGGCAGTTCGACGAGAATCTCGCGCGGCTTGAGCAGAAGCTGGGCGTCACCATATCCTCGCGCGGCAATCAGCTGACCGTGCGTGGCGAGGCCTCCGCCGCGGAGCAGGCGCGCCGCGCACTGGACCATCTCTACGGCATCCTGCAGAAGGGCGCCAACATCGCCCAGTCCGACGTGGACGGGGCCGTGCGCATGGCGGTCGCGGCCGACGATCAGCTGACCCTGCCGACGCTGGAGCGAAAGGGCAAGATGGCCGCGGCCCAGATCGCCACCCGCAAGCGCACCATCTACGCGCGCTCGCTGAACCAGGACGCCTATATGCGCGCGCTGGAACGTTCCGAACTGGTGTTCGGCATCGGCCCGGCCGGCACCGGCAAGACCTATATCGCGGTCGCCCATGCGGCCATGCTGCTGGAGCGCGGGCTGGTCGAGCGCATCATCCTGTCGCGCCCGGCGGTCGAAGCCGGCGAGCGGCTCGGCTTCCTGCCCGGCGACATGAAGGAGAAGGTCGATCCCTATCTTCGGCCGCTCTACGACGCGCTTTACGACATGATGCCGGCCGACAAGGTCGAACGCGCCATCGCCGCCGAGGTGATCGAGATCGCGCCGCTGGCCTTCATGCGCGGCCGCACGCTGGCGCATGCGGCGGTGATCCTCGACGAGGCGCAGAACACCACGCCGATGCAGATGAAGATGTTCCTGACCCGGTTAGGCGAGGGCGGCCGCATGATCGTCACCGGCGATCCGACGCAGATCGACCTGCCGCCGAACACCAAGTCGGGTCTGGTCGAGGCGCTGCGCATCCTCGACGGTGTGCCGGGTATGGTGACGGTGCGCTTCAACGAGAAGGACGTGGTCCGCCATCCGCTGGTGGCCGAGATCGTCCAGGCCTACGACCGCGACGCCGCGCAGGCGGCCGGGCCCCGCGGAGGCTGAGGCATGGCCCGCAAGCCGGGCGCGGCCGCTGCGAGTGTCGCCATAGACCTGATGATGGAAGCCGGCTACTGGCCGCCTCAGCCCGAGTTGCAGCTTCTGGTGCAGGCGGCGGTGGACGCCGTGCTTGCCGAGACCGGCGCCCGGGGCCAGGCAGAGTTGAGTGTCGTCTTCACCGACGATGCGCATATCCGGGCGCTGAATGCAGGCTGGCGCGGCAAGGACAAGCCGACCAACGTACTCTCCTTCCCGGCCTTCCCGCTTCGGCCCGGCGCGCCGTTGCCGCCAATGCTGGGCGACATCGTGTTGGCGGCCGAGACCGTGGCCGGCGAAGCCGCGCTGGAAGCCAAGCCGCTGGCTCACCATATCAGCCATCTTGTCGCCCACGGGCTTCTCCATCTCCTGGGCCACGACCACGAGCATGAAGCGGAAGCGGAGACGATGGAAGCGCTGGAACGGTCGGCGTTGGCGAGGCTTGCCATTCCCGATCCCTACGCTTAACAAGGAATTCCACCGACCGGATGACGATGAGCGACATCAGAGATACGCCCGAACGGAGCGAGGCCGGGGGGCAGAATGCGGTGTCGGACCAGGCCGAGGAAGGCCGAAGTCCCGCCGTCGGGCCGATCGCGGCCGGCCCCACGCTCTTCGAACGCCTGATCGGACTGTTCAAGCAGAAGAACGGCTCCTCCCTGCGCGACGATCTGGCTGACGCGCTGTCGGAGACGGCCACCGACGCGGAGGCCTTCTCGCCGGGCGAGCGGGCGATGCTGAACAACATCCTGCGGTTGCGTGAAGTGCGCGTCGAGGATGTCATGGTGCCACGCGCCGATATCCAGGCCGTCGACGTCAACACCTCGCTCGGCGAATTGCTGCAGCTCTTCGAGGAATCCGGCCACTCCCGCATGCCGGTCTATTCCGAGACGCTGGACGACCCACGCGGCATGGTCCACATCCGCGATGTGCTCGCCCACATCACGCGCCAGGCGCGCGCCAAGAAGCCGCGCGCCGCACGCAAGGGCTCGGCCGTGGCACCCGCAGCCACTCAACCGCCCGCTTCCGCCTCGGCAAGCGTGCTCGACCTCGCTTTGGTGGACCTTGCCAAGACGATCGGCGAGCTTGGCCTGATGCGCACGGTGCTGTTCGTGCCGCCCTCCATGCTGGCTTCCGACCTCATGAACCGCATGCAGGCGGCTCGCACGCAGATGGCGCTCGTCATCGACGAATATGGCGGCACCGACGGCCTCGCCTCGTTGGAAGACATCGTCGAGATGGTGGTCGGCGACATCGAGGACGAGCATGACGACGACGAGCCGATGATCACACAGACCGGCGACGGCGTCTTCGTCGTCGATGGCAAGGCCGACATCGACGAGGTGGCCGCCAAGATCGGTGACGACTTCAAGCCCGGCGAGCATGGCGATAGTGTCGACACCATCGGCGGCATGATCTTCAACACGCTCGGCCGCGTGCCCGCGCGGGGGGAAGTCGTGCAGGCAATCCCGGGTTTCGAGTTCCATGTCCTCGATGCCGACCCGCGCCGCGTGAAACGCGTGCGCATCGTTCACAACCAGAAGGCCCGCCGCCGCCCGGCCCCGCGCACCGACCAGCCGGGGTAGGGCACGTTCCAGCCGCCTTTGCGATGCGTTTGTCGCCGACGCATTTGGACGAGACATTGCCACCTGCTAAACCGTTGTGAGTGATTCTCGCGACGTGGACGGGGCATGGAGCGACTGGCGGGCCGCATTATCCTGCTGTGGGGCTGGCGCCGGCTCTTGCTGGCCTTTGCCGCGGGCGCCGTACTGGTGCTGGCGCAGGCGCCTTATGATTTCTTCGCGGCCGGCTTCGTCTCCTTTCCGGTGCTGGTCTGGCTTCTCGACGGGGCCTCGCCAGCCCGGCCTGGCGGGGTCGTGCGCCGCGTTCTACCGGCCTTCGCGGTCGGCTGGTGGTTCGGCTTCGGCTATTTTCTGGCCGGCCTGTGGTGGATCGGCGGCGCGCTGCTGGTCGAGGCGGAGAGCTTCGCCTGGGCGCTGCCGCTGGCAGTCCTCGGCATCCCGCTGCTGCTGGCGTTCTTCTATGCATTCGCCACCGCGCTGGCGCGGCTTTTCTGGAGCGACGGCCTGGGCCGTCTGTTCGTGCTGGCGGCCGCTTTCGGCCTGATCGAATGGCTGCGAACGTTCCTGTTCACGGGGTTTCCCTGGAACGCGATCGGCTATGGCGCGATGCCGATGCCGCTGCTGATGCAGAGTGCCTCGGCGGTGGGCCTCGCCGGAATGAATGCGCTGGCCGTGCTGCTATTCTCCTTGCCGGCACTGCTGGCCGGCGGCGGTGGCAAGCGACTGGGACTGGCGATCGGGGTTCTGCTCGTCGGCCTGCATGCCGGTTTCGGCTATTGGCGCCTTTCGGTGCCTCCGGCGCCGGCGGACAAGACCCTGTCGCTGCGCATCGTCCAGCCCGACATCGACCTCAGCGAAAAGTGGGACGCCGGCGTGCGCGACCGCATTTTCGCGTCGATGCTGGAACTCAGCCGCCGTCCGCCCTCCGAAGGCAAGCAGCTGCCAGCCGTCATCGTGTGGCCGGAGACCTCGGTGCCGTTCCTCTTCACAGACCGGCCGGACGCATTGGTGGCGATCGGCGAACTGCTGTCCGACGGCCAGCTTCTGGTCACCGGCGCGGTGCGCGAGGAGGGTGGGGCGGGCGGCGGCGCCGAACCGCGCTACTACAATTCCGTGGTCGCCATCGACGACAAGGGCGAGATCGTCGACGCGGTTGACAAGGTTCATCTGGTGCCGTTCGGCGAGTACCTTCCGTTCGCCGACCTGCTGGCGCGTATCGGCGTCGACGCCTTCGTCGCCGGCCCGATGACCTTCGAGGCAGGTTCCGAGCGCCATCCGCTCGTCCTGCCTGGCGGCGCGCGCGCCCTGCCCTTCATCTGCTATGAAGTGATTTTTCCCGAACTCGTGGGCGCGCAGGCGGGTGTCGCGGACCTGCTTCTCAACGTCACCAACGATGCCTGGTTCGGCGATACGCCCGGCCCCTACCAGCATTTCAGGCAGGCGCAGATACGCGCGGTCGAGGCCGGCTTGCCTCTCGTCCGCGCGGCCAATACCGGCATATCGGGCGTCGTCGATCGCAGCGGCCGCATCCACGACGCGCTCGCCATGAACACTGCCGGGATCATCGATATCGAACTGCCGCTGTCCGCGCCGCCGGCCCGCATCGGCCTGGGACCGGAGCGCAACGGCCTTGTCGTCGTCGCCATTCTGGGCGTTATCGGTGTCGGTGCTTCGCTGCGGAGGTCGGTCTCGCGCAGCCGCCGATAGCATATTAGGAAACCGTGTTTTAAGGCGCTGTCATTTCGGCGCGAACGAGTCTATGGTCGCGCCGTGCCGGATCGGGAGGCTTCGGCGGTTTTTTGGAGACGACTGCAACGATGGTCGAAAACAAGAAGAAGCCGAACCCGATCGACGTCCATGTGGGGGGACGGATCAGGCTGCGTCGTAACATGCTCAGCATGAGCCAGGAGCGGCTCGGCGAGAACCTCGGCATCACCTTCCAGCAGATCCAGAAGTACGAAAAGGGCACCAACCGGGTCGGCGCAAGCCGGCTGCAGGCGATCGCGCGGATTTTAGGCGTGCCGGTGGCGTTCTTCTTCGAGGAAGCGCCCGGCCGCGATGGCTCCGGCCTGGCCGAGGACGGCGCGGACTACGTCGCCGAGATCCCGAACACCGCCGAGGGAATGCAGCTCAACCGCGCCTTCGTGCGGATCTCCGATCCGAAAGTTCGCCGGCGCATCCTCGACCTGGTCAAGGCGCTGGCCGAAGACAGCGACGATTGAACGTCGGCTGGCGGCCTTGCGCCCTGCCGTCTCCGTTAAACAAACCGGCAAAAGAGGCAAATTTTGCCCGCTTTTGGCAGGGATGGCGCAATCCTTGCGCTTGACGGCACAAGCACGGCCTCGCTAACACGTGGCACGCAAAGGCCGGCCCTCGCCGGCCGTTTTCTCGAAGGGGCATCCCGTGCAGCGGCAGAACTACCTTTTCACCTCGGAGTCGGTTTCCGAGGGGCATCCGGACAAGGTTTGCGATCGCATTTCCGACGAGATCGTCGATCTGGTCTATCGCGAAGCGAAGAAGTCCGGGATGAACGTCTGGGACGTGCGGGTCGCCTGCGAGACGCTGGCCACCACCAACCGCGTCGTCATCGCCGGCGAGGTCCGCGTGCCGCCGTCGTTGCTCAAACTCGGAAAGGACGGCAAGCCGCTGAAGGACGCGCAGGGCCATCCGCTGGTCAACCCGTCCAAGTTCCGCTCGGCCGCCCGCAAGGCGATCCGCAACATCGGCTACGAGCAGTCCGGCTTCCACTGGAAGACCGCCAAGATCGACGTGCTGCTGCACGCGCAGTCGGCCGATATCGCCCAGGGCGTCGACAAGGCGGCCGACGCCAACTCGGAAGGCGCCGGCGACCAGGGCATCATGTTCGGCTATGCCTGCCGCGAGACGCCCGACCTGATGCCGGCGCCGATCTACTATTCGCACAAGATCCTGGAACTGCTGTCCGCCGCCCGCCGCGAGGGCAAGGGTGATGTCGGCAAGCTCGGCCCCGACGCCAAGAGCCAGGTCACGGTGAGCTATGTCGACGGCAAGCCCGACAGCGTCACGCAGATCGTGCTGTCCACCCAGCATCTCGATCCCAAGTGGGATTCCAAGAAGGTGCGCAAGGTGGTCGAGCCCTACATCCGCGAGGCGCTCGGCGATCTGCGCATCGCCGCCGACTGCAACTGGTACATCAACCCGACCGGCAAGTTCGTCATCGGCGGTCCCGACGGCGACGCCGGCCTGACCGGGCGCAAGATCATCGTCGACACCTATGGCGGCGCAGCCCCTCATGGCGGCGGCGCGTTCTCGGGCAAGGACACCACCAAGGTCGATCGCTCCGCAGCCTACGCCGCGCGCTACCTGGCCAAGAACGTGGTGGCCGCCAAGCTCGCCGACCGCTGCACCATCCAGCTCGCCTACGCCATCGGCGTCGCCCAGCCGCTATCGATCTACGTCGACCTGCACGGCACCGGCAAGGTCGACGAGGCGAAGCTCGAGAAGGCGCTGCGCGAGGTTATGGATCTGTCGCCCTCTGGCATCCGCCGTCATCTGGACCTCAACAAGCCGATCTACGCCAAGACCACGGCCTATGGTCATTTCGGCCGCAAGCCCGGCCGCGACGGCACCTTCTCCTGGGAGCGCACCGACCTGGTCAAGGCCCTGAAGACGGCGGTCGCCGCCTGATCGGACAAGGCCCGGCCATGTCGGGAAGCGAACGGCCGAAGCGCGCCTCCGAAGCGTTTTTCGGCCGCCGCAAAGGCAAGACGATCCGACCTTTCCAGGCCGAGGCGCTGGAAGGCGGACTGCGCCGCTACGGGCTGGACCTTGCCAGCCCGCCTCCCTCCGATCTGCGAACGCTGTTCCAGGCTCCCGTCGAACGGGTCCGTATCGAGATCGGCTTTGGCGGCGGCGAGCATCTTCTGGCCGCAGCGACCGTGGAGCCGACGAGCGGCTTCATCGGCGTCGAGCCTTTCGTCAACGGCATGGCCAAGATGACGGCGGCGCTGGCCGAGGCGGCGCTGTCCAATCTGCGCCTGTTCGACGACGACGCCACGAGGCTGCTCGACTGGCTGCCGCCGGCCTCGATCGCCGGGATCGATCTGTTCTATCCGGACCCCTGGACCAAGCGCCGGCACTGGAAGCGGCGCTTCGTCAACGAGGCCAATCTCGACCGTTTCGCCCGCGTTCTGCGGCCGGGCGGCCTGTTCCGGTTCGCCTCCGACATTTCCGGCTACGTCGAATGGACGTGCGAACGGCTGGACGCGCACCCGGACTTCGTCGCCGATCTCGGCGGCCGCGCTCCGTCAGAGCCGTATCCGGGTTGGCCGGGCACCCGCTACGAGGCCAAGGCTTTGCGCGAGGGGCGCAGCCCCGCCTATTGGAGCTTCCGCCGGACCTGACTTTAGGTGCGGTTGACAAGCCGCGAGCCGCCAAGCTTACTTGTCGCGTCGCCCGGTCGCAGGAGGAGCGCACGGGCATCGGCGGCGGATCGTATCGATCCTCGCCGGTACTGGCCGGAGGGCCCCGCCTCCCGGCTGCGTTTCTCGGGAGGAGCAAATTCCATGCGTAGACTGCTGTTCGCGATCGCCGGTGCGGCGACCCTGGTCATGACCGGCCAGGCCTTGGCCACCGACTACAAGATCATGGCGCCCGCGGCACCCGGCGGCGGCTGGGACCAGACGGCGCGGTCCCTTCAGGCTGCGCTGCAGGACGAGAAGATATCCGACAGCGTGCAGGTGACCAACGTTCCGGGCGCCGGCGGCACCATCGGCCTCGCCCAGTTCGTCAACCAGTCGAACGGCGATCCCAGCCAGCTCATCGTCGGTGGCTACGTGATGGTCGGCGCCATCCTGACCAACAATTCGCCCGTCACGCTGGATCAGGTCACGCCGATCGCCCGCCTGACCGGCGAGTATGAGGCCATCGTCGTGCCGGCGTCCTCTGAGATCAAGGACATGGCCGGGCTGGTCGAGAAGCTGAAGGCCGACCCCGGTTCCGTATCCTGGGCGGGCGGCTCGGCTGGCGGCACCGACCACATCACGGCGGGCCTGATCGCCAAGGCGGCCGGCGTCGACCCCACCAAGGTCAACTACATCGCCTTCTCCGGCGGCGGCGAGGCGCTGGCCGCCATTCTGGGCAATCAGGTGACGGTCGGCATCTCCGGCTATGGCGAGTTTGCCGAGCAGGTGAAGGCCGGCACGCTGCGGCTCATAGGCATCTCCAGCGACGAGCGGGTGGAAGGGATCGATGCCCCGACCTTCAAGGACGGGGGCGTCGACGTGTCGATCCAGAACTGGCGCATGGTGGCCGCCGCTCCCGGCATCAGCGACGAGCAAAAGGCGGCGATCCTGGCCGACGTCGACAAGCTCGTGCAGTCGGCTTCGTGGCAGAAGGTTCTCGCCGACAAGGGGTGGGCCAACACCTACCTCGCCGGCGACGCCTTTGCCGAGCAGCTGAAGAAAGACAACGCCGCTACCGCCGCGATCCTGAAAGATATCGGCCTCGTCCAATGAGCGGCGAGGGCGGGGTCGGTTCCCTGCACGGTCCCGACCGGGCCGCGCTGGTGATTGCGGCGGCGCTGGCGCTGGCGGCCATCGCCATCGCGGTGAGTACCATGCGCGCGGGCGGCGTCGCCGCCTATGCGCCGGTCGGTCCCAAGACCTTTCCCTATATCGTTGCCGCGGGCCTGTTCGGCCTGTCGATATGGACGGCGGTGGAAGCATGGCGGGGTGACTTCCCAGAGCGCGAGGCGCAGCGGCTGCCTCCGATGGCGTGGATCCTCGGCGGCCTGATCGTGCAGATGCTGACCATGAAGACGCTGGGCTTCTCAATCGCCACCGGCGTGCTGTTCGCCGCCACCGCCAAGGGTTTTGGGCGCGGGCCGCTGTGGATGACGGTGCCGGTTGGGATCGCCGTCGCCTTCGTCGTGTGGTTGATCTTTGCCAAGGGCCTGCAGCTTTCGCTGCCGGCCGGGCCGTTGGAGCGGCTTTTCTGACGGGGATGCGGTCCGTGGGGGCGGGTCTCATCCGCGGTCGCGATCCGGGGGGCTGAGGGATGGACACTTTCGCACTGCTGGCACAAGGCCTGGTCACCGCGCTGGAGCCAGTG
>JAEUMA010000564.1 GCA_016793565.1 Rhizobiaceae bacterium | reverse complement strand
CACCGTGATCGAGTCCCGCAAGAGCGGCAGCGGCGTGCTGATCGCCGCGATCATCGTCGTTCTGGCAGTCGTCGCCTATTTCGTGTTCGCCCCCGGTGGCGGTACGCCGCCCGCCGTGACCCCCGAACAGCCCGCCGCGACCGAGCCGGCGGCACCCGCGGCACCAGCATCCGACGCCTCGACCACGGCGCCCGCGCCGGAAGCTGCGGTTCCAGCCGCGCCGGCTCCGGAGACGCCCGCAGCTCCTGCGCCCGAGGCGGCGACACCTGCTCCTGCTCCGGCTGCGCCCGCCCCGGCGGAACCGGCGCCTGCGCAGTAATCCTGACGACACTCATAGTACGACGGCCCGCCTCGGCGGGCCGTTTTCATTTGCGCAGAGGCACGGCCGTCACGGGCGTCCGTAGCGCGCCTTGAGATGGTCCTTGAAATATGTCGGATCGAGCGGTGCGCCGGTCGCCCTCGCGATGAGATCGGGCGTCGACCAGCGCGAGCCCTGCGACCAGATCTTGTCGCGGCGCCAGGCGTTGACCTTGTCGAAGCTGCCGGCCGCGAAATCCGCGTCCGATGGACCCGTCTCGCGCTCGAAGGCGGACCATTGCTGCGCGGCCATCATGGCGCCGAGCGTGTAGGACGGGAAATAGCCGAGCGCGCCGGCCGGCCAATGCACGTCCTGCATCGGTCCGTCGCCGGGCGAATCGATGGTCGAAAGGCCGAGATAGTCCCGCATCCTGGCATTCCACGCTTCGGGAATGTCGGCCGTGGCCAGCCGCCCGGCGACCAGTTCGCGCTCCAGTTCGAAGCGGAGGATGACATGCAGCGGGTAGGTCACCTCGTCGGCATCCACCCGGATCAGCCCGCGCTCGACATGGTGCACATGAGGCAGGATATCCTCGCTCGACCAGGATTCGCCCAGATGACGGTCGACGAGCGGCAGCGCCCAGCGCCAGAAAGCGGGATTGCGGCCGATCTGCTTTTCCACGAACAGGCTTTGGCTTTCGTGGACGGCCATGCCGCGGGCCTTGCCGAGTGGCCAGTGCGCCCATTCTACCGGCAGGTTCTGCTCGTAGAGCGCATGTCCGGTCTCATGCAGCACGCCCATCAGCGACGACAAAAACTCGGTCGTCCTGTAGCGCGTCGTGATGCGGACGTCGGTCGGCACGCCGCCGCAGAACGGGTGATGTGATACGGACAGGCTGCCATGCGTGAAGTCGAAACCGACCGCCGCCATCAGGGCGAGACCCAGCTCGCGCTGCTTCTCGATCGGATAGACGCCGGAGAGCGGCTTCAGCGCGCGCTTCGCCAGCCTATCTTCCTGCGCCGCCAGCGCTTCCGGCACGAAATCCAGCAGGAAGGCCTTGAGGTCCTCGAACACCGGGGCGATGTCGGCTGCCCTGTTGCCGGGATCGTACTGCTCCATCAGCGCGTCGTAAGGCTCCAGCCCCAGCACGTCGGCGCGCATGGCCGCTTCCTCGCGCACCAGCGTGATGACGCCGTCAAGCGCCGGCAAAAAGCCGAGCCAGTCGTTCTTGGCGCGAAGGTCCCGCCACAACTGCTCGCAGCGCATGCGCGCGCGGGTTTGCTTCTCGACGAATTCGGCGGGAAGGCAGGTGAGGTTCACATATTGGCGGCGGAACTCGCGCAACGCCGCGCGCTGGTCGTCGTCCAACGCCTCGTCGGCCGCCGCTTCGATCCAGTCTGCGATCTCGGGCGCCGTCGCCTGCCGGTGCTGCATTCCGGCCAGCGAAGCCATGGCTTCCGCGCGCGCCTCGCCACCGCCGACCGCCATGTGGGTCGCTTCGTCGGCGCCGAGGATTGCCAGCGCATGCGACAGCGCTTCGAGGCGGCGGTTGAGATCGTCGAGTTTTGCAAAGGACATCGGGCACTCCATCTGCGGCAAGCCGAACAGGATCGTCGGCGCATTGGCAAGTGGGCTTCTCGCCACGGAATAGAAAGCTGGATCTTAAATCCAGATGCCACTATTATGGTGTGTGACACACTTGGCGGAAATGCCACATGGACGCACCCCGGGAAAACGTGGAAGCCGAACTCAGCGAAAAAGTCAGAATCGCTGCGAATGGTCGCTTGGTGCTGCCCAAGGCGCTGCGCGACGCGGCCGGCATCAAAGGAGAAACGGAACTGGTGCTGACCTTCAAGGACGGCCAGATCCGGATTTCGACAATCGCGGATCGTGTCCGAAGAGCTCAGGAACTCTTCAGGACGTATGTGAAGCAAGACTTCTCGTCGGATGATTTTCTCGCCACGCGCGAACGCGACTGATGGTGGTGCTGGACAGTTCCGCCATCATCGCCGTGCTCAAGAACGAGCCCGGCTCCGAAACCGTCGTCAGCCAGCTCGCAAACGCAGCAGTTTCAGCGGTCAACCTGCAGGAGATTGCCAACAAGATGCTGCAGGCGGGGGCGCCGGAACCGATCATCCGCCAGGCAATCGCCGAGCTTGGAGTTATCGTCATGCCGCATGATGGAGAGGACGCGTTCCAGGCGGCTGCGCTGACGTCGTTGACCCGAAAATTCGGCAGTGGCCTCGGCGATCGTTCATGCATGGCGCTGGCGATCAGGCTGGGTGTGCCCGCGCTCACAACAGACCGTGCTTGGACGAAGCTTGAAATCCCCGGGCTGGAGGTACGGCTGGCGCGATAGCCGGAGCGGTTCCCATCTGAGTCTGAACCGCTCTAGCGCTCCGTCAGCTTGAGCTCGATGCGGCGGTTGCGGTCGCGCGCTTCCTGCGTGTCGGCCGGGTCGAGCGGCTGGAATTCGCCGAAGCCGGCGGCGACCAGGCGGTTCGCCGGCACCCCGTTCGCGATCAGGTACTTCACCACCGACGTGGCGCGGGCGGACGAGAGCTCCCAATTGTCTTTGAAACGGCCGGTACCCGACAGCGGCACGTTGTCGGTGTGTCCGTCGACGCGCAGGACCCAGCTGATCTCGGGCGGGATCTCCTTCTGCAGTTCGATCAGCGCCTGCGCCAGCTTCAGCATCTCCTGGGCGCCGGCTTCGTTCAGTTCGTCCGAGCCCGAGGGAAACAGCACCTCCGACTGGAAGACGAAACGGTCGCCGACGATGCGGATGTTCTCGCGATCCGACAGAATTTCGCGCAGCCTTCCGAAGAAGTCGGAACGGTATCGGTTGAGTTCCTGCACCCGCTGGGCGAGCGCGACGTTGAGGCGTCGGCCGAGATCGGCGATCTTGGCGTTGGATTCCTTGTCGCGGCTCTCTGAGGCGTCCAGCGCGGTCTCCAGCGCGCCGATCTGTTTGCGCAGCGCCGAGATCTGCTGGTTGAGCAGCTCGACCTGCGACAGCGCCCGCTGGCTGATCTGGCGCTGATCGTCCAGTTCGCCGGTCAGGCCGGTGATGCGCTGATCGGCGGCCGCATCCGCGCCGGCGCCCTGCGCCAGCAGCTGCTGCAGCCGCGTGCGCTCCGATTCGGCGGCGGCGAGCGAGGCCTGGAGCCCTACCAGCGCATCCTCCGCGTCCTGGCTGTTCGAACGTTCCAGGGCGAGGAGCTGGGTCAGCTCGTTGATCTGCGAGTTGAGCCGGGTCAGCACCTCGTCCTTGCCGGAAATCTCCCGGCTGAGCAGGAACTGCGCCAGCACGAAGACGGAAAGCAGGAACATGATGGCCAGCAGCAGCGTCGACAGGGCGTCGACGAAGCCGGGCCAATAGTCGATTCGGCGGTCGGAGCGCCGCCCGCGGGCGAGCGCCATGCTACTTCGCTCCCGGCGGCCGGCGCAGTGCGTCGGCGATCTTGTCGAGCGTGGCGCGCATGGCCTTCTGCTCCTCCGCCTGCGCCTCCACCCAGTCGCGCATGATCTGCTGCTCGCTGCGCATGTTGCGCACCAGGCCGGATATGCCGTCGGCGAGATTGGCCATGGCGGTGGCGACGCGCTGGCTGGAAGCACCGCTGTCCTGCATGCTGCGCAGCCGGTCGGAAAGGGTGCGCAGTTCCTCCAGCGAGCCCGACTTTTCCGAGTCGGGTACGACCATGTCGGACGAAAGGTCGGTCACCGACGACAGCCAGTTCTCCAGCTCGGTATAGAAGCGTGTCTGTGCCCGGCCGGCCTGCAGGTCCAGGAAACCGAGCACCAGCGAGCCGGACAGGCCGAACAGCGAAGACGAGAACGCCGT
>JAEUMA010000554.1 GCA_016793565.1 Rhizobiaceae bacterium | reverse complement strand
CGATCGCCACCGTCGCCCTCTCAGACCCCTGGGCGAAGCGTCTCATGCGTGTCTGTGTCCGGCGGGGCGACGCGCTGCCAGCCCAGACGCGGGCGATGCTGCAGTTGCTGCTCGGCAAGGAGTTCGACCACAGACCCCGGCCCGGTGGCGGCCGTGCGCGCGCGTAGCTTCAGCCTTCTCCATTGGGAAACTGCGACGTCGCCGAGTTTTCGTTGCCGCCACGGCCTCGCAGGTGTTTCGAATGCGACGTCGGCCAGCCGGCCAGGAGGATTGCCTTGTCGTTTCATGGCGTACGTGTCGTCGACCTGACGCGGGTGATTTCCGGGCCGTTCTGCTCGGCGCTACTCGCCGATCTCGGCGCGGACGTGATCAAGGTCGAGCCCTTGGGGCAGGGCGATCCGGTGCGGGCGCAAGGCGTCATGGTCGGCGAAATGAGCAGCTACTTCGCCAACTACAACCGCAACAAGCGTTCGATCGCCCTCGACCTCTACGCGCCGGAGGGCAAGGAAATCCTGGCGGACCTCCTGGTGGGCGCGGACGTGCTCGTGGAGAATTTTCGCCCGGACGTGCTCGGCAAGATGGGATTTCCCGCCGAGCGCCTGAAACAGATCAACCCGGCGCTCATCCATTGCAACATCAACGGTTTCGGGGCGAACGGCCCCTATGCCGAGCGCCCCGCGTTCGACCTCATCGTGCAGGCGATGAGCGGCTTCATGAGCTGTAACGGAACGGCCGACGAGCCGCCCATGCGCAGCGGCGTGCCAATCGCCGATCTGGTCTGCGGGCTCTATGCCGCGCTGGGCGTGGCGGCCGCGCTGCACGGAAGGGCGCCGCAGTCCGGCGGAGCCAGCGTTCAGGTCAGCATGCTCGCCAGCCTGATGAGCATGCTGTCCTTCCACGCCACCAACTACCTGAACTCCGGCGAGGTCGCGCCGCGAACCGGCAACGACCACGCGATCGTCTGCCCCTACGGCCTTTTCGCGACGGCGGACGGAGAGATCGCGATCGCGCCCTCCAACGACGCAATCTATGCCAAGCTGGTGAAGGCTCTGGACCTCGAAGAGCGGTTGGCCGCTCCTGCCTTCGCCACAAACGCTTCGCGGATCGCACGGCGCGGCGAGGTCAACGCGATCATCGAGGCGAGGACAAAGACGGCTTCATCCGCGCACTGGATCGACGTCCTGAACAGGGCCGGCGTGCCCTGCGGCCCGGTCTATGGCGTGGGCCAGGCTTTCGACGACCCGCAGGTCCGCAGCCAGAAGATCGCGGCGCAGACGGAGTTCGCCGGCCGTCCGATTGGGGTGCTCGCCTCGCCTATCCTGCTCGATGGGCTGAAGAGCGCGCCGAGATTGCCGCCGCCGGGGCTCGGTGAACACACCGAAACCGTGTTGCGCGAGATCGGCTGCGATGACGGGCGTCTGGCGGAATTGCGGGCGAAAGGCGTGATCTGACCGTAAGGGTCGATACGCCTCAGCCGACCGCACGCCGGACCGAACTGACCGGATGAAGCCTGCTGCGCGGTCCGGCGCGCATCAACTGGCCGGGCAGCGGGCGGCCGATGCAACTCTCCATGTCGCGCGCGACGCGAATCATCGCTTCCAGGTCGATGCCCGTCTCGATGCCCAGTTCGGCAAGCATATAAACCAGATCCTCGGTGCAGATGTTGCCCGTGGCTCCCGCTGCGAAGGGGCAGCCACCGAGGCCGGCCGCCGCCGATTCGTACTTGTCGATACCGAGCCGCAGTCCGGTCGCTACATTGAGCAGCCCCAGTCCGCGGGTGTTGTGGAAATGGAGGGTGAGGTCGATCTCGGGGTGGTCATCGGTCAGCCGGCCACAGAGCGCTTCGACGTAGGCAGGCGAGGCCATGCCGGTCGTGTCGCCGAGGGTGAAGGACCTGATCCCCAACGCCTTCAGCCTGCCGGCGATGCGGCTGACGCCGGCGACTGCGACATCGCCCTCGAACGGGCAGCCGAAGGCGACGGCAATCGCCGAGCGCAGCACCTTGCCATGGCTGGCCGCCATTTTGGCGACCGGCTCCACCGCGGCGATGGCCTGGTCGATCGACATGTTGAGGTTGGTGCTCGAGTGGCTTTCGGACGCCGAGATGAACACCATCATCTCGTGGACGCCTGCCTCGATGGCGCGCGCCGCGCCCTTCGCGTTCGGGACCAAGGCGGTGATCGTGGGGCCGAGATCGCGCACGGCCTCAACCACCTCCGCGGCGTCGGCCAGTTGCGGCACTGCGCGCGGGGAGACGAAGGACGTCGCCTCGATGCGGCGCACGCCCGCCGCGGCGAGGCCGCGGATGAACTCGATCTTGCGCGCGGTCGGCACGAACTCCTTCTCCGACTGCAGGCCGTCGCGCGTGCCGACTTCGGTGATCTGAACGCTCTTGGGGTACATAGCCTGTGTGCCGGTTCGAAACGGCCGGATACTGGCCGAGCGCCGGCGCGCCTGTCCAGATGCGGGTTCTTCCGGTTCGGAATTCGCCGTTTCGCGAAAGCTTTTCGCAATAGCCCTGTCGGCAGATGCTATTTCCGCAGCTTCCGCCGGCTGCCGTATCACCCTCCCAGCATTCAGGGAGGATGGGGTGGCGCAGGCATACGCTCCGGAGCAGAAGTGCCCGCTTGACGGAGTCCGGGTGCTCGACCTGTCCCGGCTGGTGGCCGGAAACATGCTGACGCATGTGCTCGCAGACCTCGGTGCCGATGTCGTCAAGATCGAGCCGCCGGAGGGCGATTCGCTTCGCGCCTGGAAGCTGGACGGCATCGCCGTGCAATGGAAGGTCTATGCGCGCAACAAGCGCAGCATCGCCCTCGACCTCAAGAATGACGGCGACCGCGAGATTTTCCGCCGCCTCGTGGAGAGCTCGCAAATCCTCGTGGAGAACTTCCGCCCCGGCGTCCTCGACCGGCTGGGCTTTCCTCTCGAAGAGTTGCACCGCCTGCAGCCGAAGCTCGTGGTGATGCGCATCAGCGGCTGGGGCAAGACCGGTCCTTATCGCGACAAGCCCGGTTTCGGCACGCTGGTAGAGGCCGCCTCGGGCTTTGCCTTCAAGAACGGATTTCCCGATCGCGAGCCGCTGCTGCCCAATCTCGGCCTGGCCGACTCCATTGCCGGCCTCTACGGGGCGTCGGCCGTTCTGGTCGCCCTGCGGGAAGCCGAGGTGAAAGGCGGCAAAGGCCAGGAGATCGACCTGTCCCTGCTGGAGCCGATCGTCTCCATCCTCGGCGCAGACCAGGCCGTCTACAAGGTTACCGGCGCCGTGCCGACTCGGACGGGCAACCGCACGGCGCTGTCGGCACCCCGCAACATCTATCCGACCAGCGACGGCGGGCATGTGGCGCTGTCGGCCTCAACGCCGGAGATGGCGTACAGACTTTTCCATGCCATCGGCCGGCCGGAACTCTGCGACGATCCTCGTTTTATCACCAATGAGAGACGGGTCGAGAACGTGGAAGCGCTCGATGAGATCATCGGCACTTTCATCTCCGCGCGTTCGCTCGTGGAAAATCTCGCGCATTTCGACGCGGCCGAGGTGACGGCCGGGCCGATCTACGACGCTGCGGCGCTGATGGCCGACCCGCATGCGCGGGCGAGGGGCATCTTCGTTGAAATGGAGGACGCTGAGATTGGGACGCTTCCCATGCACGCCGTGGTGGCGCGCTTCGGCGCGACGCCGGGCGCGATCCGGCGTCCGGCACCCGGGCTCGACGAACACAGGGCCGAGATCCTGAGCGAACTCTACGCGGAGCGTCCGGCGACCATGTAGCGGCCGGCGACTTGGCCTGGGGAGGGCCGGGAGGAATGAGAGATGACGGCAGGCACTGACAGCGTCGGCGGACGCAGGCACGCTTATTTCTCGCAGGAGCGCATCGTTCTTGCCATCGCTGCCGCCATGTTCGTCGTCTTCGGGGTGACGCTGCCCGGTTTCCTCGATCCCGGCAATCTGCTGTCGCTTGTCCAGAGCGTCTCCATCCTCGGCATCCTCGCCATCGGAATGGCGCTGACGATCATCGGCCGGGGCATCGATCTCGCCATCATCTCGACCATGGCGATGTCGGTCGCCTGGGTCATCTTCATGCTCAGCAACGGCACGCCGCTCTGGCAGGCGGTGTTGCTGGGCTATGTGTTCGTCGTCTGCATCGGCCTCGTCATCGGCTTTCTCGTCGCCTATGCGGAGATCCCCGCTATCTTCGCCACGCTGGCGATGACGACGGCGATCTACGGCTTCACGCGTGTGGCTTTCGTCGATATCGACCTGCTGTTCATCCCCGAAAGCGCTGCCTGGACGCGTGACTTCGGTGCCGGTTACGTCTTCGGCATTCCCATTCCGGTGATCGCCTTCGCGCTCGTCGCGCTCCTCGCGCACCTCTTCCTTCGCTACACCAAGCCGGGCGTGTTCATCCGCTCCATGGGCGACAATCCGCTCAAGGCGCGCATCGCCGGCATGCCGACGCGGCCGATGATCCTGCTGCAATATGTGATGTCGTCGACAATCGCCTTCTTCGCCGGTCTGGTGCTGGCCACGCTGGTGGGCACCATGAACACGCGCGTGGTCAACTCGACCATGGTCTACGACGTGATCCTCGTAGTCGTGCTCGGCGGCATCGTGCTCAGCGGCGGCCGTGGCGGCGTCTTCAACGTCATCGTGGGAACGCTGCTGATCGGCATCTTCCTCAACGGCATGACCATCATGAACGTGCCCTACTCGATCCAGAACCTGATCAAGGGCGTGATCCTGCTCGTGGCCATCATCATCGACACCGTCCTGAACCCGCGCGACGAGCAGACCTCGCAGCAGGGCGACATCTGAAGCACGACACCAACGGAGGAGCGAAATGAGAAAGTTCATCAGTCTGTTAGCCGGCGCGGCGATCGCGTTTGGCGTGGGAGCGACGACGGTCAAGGCGCAGGAGGCCGGGGGCTTCGACGATGGCATGTCGACAAAGTTCTACGAGAGCCTGAAGGGCAAGAAGGTCGTGTTCGTGCCGATCTCCATCGGCATGGACATCGCGGCCGGTTTCGCCGCCGGCATGCAGCGCATCGCCGACCAGTACGGGTTCGAACTGCAGATACGCGATCCGAACTGGAACATCGACCAGGGCGTGCAGGCGATCACCCAGATCATCAGCGAGCATCCCGATCTCGTCGTCATCCAGAACGTCGACATGCAGGCCTATGCACGCGTCATCAAGCAGGCCATGGACGCCGGCGTGCGCGTGTTGCAGGTCAACGTAAAGGCGACCACCAACTCGACCGCCCACGTCGGCATCGACTGGTACAAGAACGCCGAGACAAACGCTCTCAAGCTGGTCGAGAAGTGCAGCCCGAAGAACGGCGGCAACGGGAAGATCGCCGTGCTGCAGGGCACGCCGAACAACCCGACCAACTTCATCGGCATGCAGGCCTTCAACGACGTCATGAAGGCCAATCCCGAGATGACGGTGGTTTCCGACCAGGCGGCCGACTGGGACGCTAGCAAGGCGCATTCGGTTGCGTCCACCGTAGTGCGCCAGGCGCCGGACCTGTGCGGCTATTTCGGCCTGTGGGACGGCCAGGACTCCGGCCTTGCGGCGGCGATCCGCGAGGCCGGCCTGACCGGCAAGGTATTCGTCGTGTCGCAGGGCGCCGGCGAAAAGGCCGCCTGCGACAAGATCGCCGACGGCAGCTACGACTTCTACGTCTCCTACAACATCCGCGAGCTGTCGAAGCACATCAACGACGCGATGCTCGTCATTCTGCAACGTCCGGCCGAAGAGGCGCTCGAGCCCTTCGCCATCTACCTGACGACGCAGAACCTCACCAAGGACACGCTCGGCCCCAGCTCCTGCTGGACGCTGGACGAGATCAAGCGGGGGTACTGACCGCTTTGGGGCGCCGGTCCGTCCGGCGCCCCGCCAATCCGGCAATGAGAACCGAGACGTGAAATGGCGATATCCGAAACCTACGCGAAGTGGCGCTATCGCCTTGTGCCCGACCATGTCGTGGGCGAGCTCCTCTCGAAAAACTGGATCGACAACGCGATCCCGGTCTTCATCCTAGCGCTGTTGCTGATCTTCTTCGGCTCAGTCATCGACAACTTCTTCACCTTCGGCACGTTCTCAAACATGCTGCGCCAGATGGGCGAGCTGACCTTCGTCGTGCTCGGCATGACGCTCGTCATCCTCGCCGGCGGCATCGACCTCAGCGTCGGTTCGGTGTTCGCTCTGGCCAATTTCCTGTCGCTGTTCCTGCTCAACTACATCCAGGTTCCGGTGGTGGTCGGCATTCCGATCGTCTTGCTGGTCGGTGCCTTCTGCGGGCTCATCAACGGCATCCTCGTCGGGTACCTGAAGCTGCGCGCCTTCCTCACCACGCTCGCCACGCTGATCATCATCGGCGCGCTGGTCGAGATCCTGACCTTCAACTATGCCCGCGACGTCGTGATGTTTCTGCCGGAATCGACGATCTGGGACCTGTTCGCCGCCGGCAACCTGTTCGGGCTGCCGTTCAACTTCGTGCTCGCGCTGGTGGTGGCTGTCGCCCTGCACATCTTCCTCACGCGTATGCGCAAGGGCTGGCACATCACGGCGGTCGGCGGCTCGCGCCGTTCGGCGTACAATGCCGGCATCAACGTGCGCGGAACGGTCTGCCTGACCTACGTGCTTTCGGGAGTGTTCGCGAGTTTCGCCGGCATCCTCTATGCCGCGAGGCTGAACAGCGCCGGTTCGGCCACCGGCGTTGGCCTCGAAGTGACGGTGCTGACGGCTGCCGTTCTGGGCGGAAACTCGCTCGGCGGCGGACGCGGCTCGGTCGCCAAGGCGCTGCTCGGCACCTTCATCGTCGTGCTTTTGACCAGCAGCCTGCTGCGGCTGCAGATGCCCAGCGGCTACAACTCGCTGCTTCTCGGCGGTGCGC
>JAEUMA010000518.1 GCA_016793565.1 Rhizobiaceae bacterium | reverse complement strand
GGTCGAAACCGACCTCGGGGTCGCCGTCGAGACGGCGCAGCGCCTCCTGCAAGGCGGTGATCGCGGAGGCGTATTCGCCGTTCTCGTACGACAACCGGCCGAAGACGTGACCGAGCCGGCCGTCGGCGGGAGCAAGCCGGCGGGTGGCCTTGGCGATCTCCAGGGCCTTGGCGGGCTCTTTGCGGGTGCGCAGCACGCGGATGAGGTTCAGCGCGGCGCTCACGTTGCTGGGATTCGCCTTGAGAATGTTTTCGTAGGTGGCGAGCGCCTGATCCAGTTTGCCGCTGCGTTCGTTGAGGGCGCCCAGGCGCACGAGAGCCACGGGATCGTCGGGCCGCGCGGCCAGCACCTTCTCCACCTGGGCGCGGGCGGCCTCGCCCTGCTTGGCGATGTCGAGCTCGAGCACCGCCAGGCTCTGGCGGGCGTCGTCACTGCCCGAGAACGAGGACTCGAGTACCAGCGCCTCCCGCAGGGCGGTGCGGGCGGCGGCTTCGTTGCCGACCATGTAGTGGGCCATGCCGGCGTGGTAGCGCGCCTCGCCGCTCCTGGGCAGCTTGGCCGCGCTTTCGTCGAGCAGGATCACGGCGCGGGCGTATTGCTTCTTCTTATACAGGAGCCAGCCGAGGGTGTCGGCCACCGCGGGGTTGCCCGGCTGGACGTCGCGGGCGCGCTGGGCGAGTTCGACGGCCTTGTCGATCTCGCCGAAACGCTCCGACAGCAGGTACGCGAGGTTGTTGAGGGCGTCGGCGGATTTGCCGTCGAGTTCGACCGCCTTTTCGTAGCTGGTGCGGGCGGCCGCGTAGTCCTTCTGCTGCTCGAGCAGCACGCCGAGCAGGATGTAAGCGCCAGGAAAATTCGGCGCTTTGACCGTCGCCTGCCTGAGCGTGGCCACGGCGTCGGTGATCCGGTTCGCGCCGAGCTGCAGTTGGGCCAGCGCCATGTAGGGAGGCGTCTGCTCGGGACGCAGTTCGATCGCCTTCACGAGGTTGGCCTCGGCCGTCTTGCGGTCGTTCTCGATCAGCGCGATCTGCGCGAGCATGACGAAGCCGGCCGCTTCCTTCGGGTTGGCAACCGTGAACGATTCGACGCGGGCCTTCGCGGCGCCGATCTGCTTGGCCTCGACCTCGATGCGCACCAGTTGCTCGAGCGCCGGGACGAAGGCGGGCGAAAGCTCGAGCACGTTCGTGAACGCCTGCCGGGCCTGCTCCGACTGGCCCTGTTGCACAAAGAGATTGCCGATCAGGAAATGCAGTTGGACGCTTTGCGGCGAAGCCTCGATCAGCGGACGGTAGATGGCCAGCGCCGCTTCGAAATTGCCCTGCTTCTGATAGCCTTCGGCCAGCAGAAGCTTGGCTTCGGCATTGTTGGGCTGCTTGTCGACCAGCGGCTTGAGGGCGTTGACGGCCGGGCCGTAGCTGCCCTGACGCAGGTTGACACGGGCGAGGGAAACGATGGGGCCCGGAGTGCCGGCCGGAGCGAGTTTGATCGCCTCGGTAAGGCTGGCGGCGGCGCGGTTGAGATCGCCAGCGGCGAGGTAGGCGTTGCCCAGATGGAAATGCGACTGCCAGGAATTGCCAAAAGTGGCCACGGCCCGCTCGAGCGTGGCGATGGCCTTCTCGTTGGCGCCGAGGGCGAGTCGCTCCTGGCCGCTCCAGAGCAGAGCATCGAGATTTTCCGGATCGCGCTGCAGCACCTGTTCGTACAGGGCCACGCTTTCCTCATGCTTCTTCTCCGAAGTGGCGATGGTGGCGCGCAGAAGGTAGGCTGGCAGATAGTCAGGCACCTTGGCGATGGATTCATCGAGGATCGCCTTGGCTGCGTCGGTCTGTCCGTTCTGCAGCTTGAAGCGGGCGTATTGCAGCCGCAGGGTGGAACGGGCCGGTGCGAGCGCGACGGCGGCGGCGAAGTTCTTGTCGGCCAGGTCGATTTCCTTGCCGGCCCAGTTCAGGCGGGCCTGGGTGACGAGCGCGATGTGGGATTTCGGGTCGAGTTCGAGCGCGCGTTGCAACAGGGCCTTCGCTGCGGGCACCTTGCGTTCGCGCATGTCGAGGAGCGCAAGCGCGGAAAGGATGGAGGCGGTCGGCGGCAGAGCCTGCAGCCGGGCTCGCGTTTCCGCCAGTTCGCGCGGCTGCGTCGCGATCTCAGCGAGAATCACCGGGGCGTCGGTGTCGGCGGGATTTTTTTCAAGGATGAAGAAGGCGGCGTCGCGCGCTTCGGCCGGCTTGCCGGAGCCGGCGTAGAGCAACGCGAGCTTCTTCCGCACCTCCAGGTTCTCGGGCGCCAGTTCGCTGGCCTTCAGCAGATAGACATAAGCGCGAGGGCCGCGCCCCTGATCGAGATAGATGCTGCCGAGCCGGCCGATGGCGTGAGGGTCGGCGCCGCTGATCTGGACGACGTTCTTGTATTCGATCTCCGCCTTGTCGTATTCGCCGGCGGCGAAATACTCGTCCGCTTTCTTGATCAGCCCGGTCTTTCTGCCTTCTCGCGAGCAGCCGGCGGCCAGCGCGACCAGTGCGGTGGCGATGAGGAGGCGGGTGAAACGGCGGAGGGATCGTGGGGTCATTTTACGATTGCGGATGATGGGACGCCGGCGTCGCGGCCGCCTGACGGCGGTCCGACTTCACCAGAAAGTAGACAAGGATCGAGAACGGGATGAGCGAGAGGGCGAAGAAGATAGGTCCGCCCTTCTTGTGCACGAACGAGTCGATCATATGCGGCCCGATGCGCACGCAGAGCTCGCCGATGACGAAGATCCGGAAGCCATTGCGCACGAGGGCGAGCGGGATGACGGCCCCGATCAGGACGGCCCGCCGCCACGGCGAGCGGAGAAAGAGATAGCTCGCGACGAGACTCGTGAGAAAGAGAACGATGGTGGAACGAATACCGCTGCACTCCGGCGCGACCTGCAGCGTGATGCCGGGCAGTTGAAAGATCAGGTCCTCGCGAAACACCGGAGTCCCGGCGAGTTTCAAGAACCAGTACGCAGGCGGGGCCGAACCATGCTGGAGGAACATCTCTACAGCGTGCTCCACGGCCACGGGAAACGGCGCCATGAACACCAGGAAAATCAACGGAAACGCCGCGTGGCGCAGCAGCGGTCGGGGGAGGAAGAAGGCCGCCACTGCCGCGACGAGCAACACGAACGCCAGCGCGGTGATGGCCACCGCGTCCTGCGGCGCGAAGCGCGAGCCTCCGCCCAGTGCGAGGGCATAGCCGGCCGCGACCGCCAGCCCGCCTGTGGCGAGAATGCTGCCGAGGCCCCGGGCTGGGCCGGCGGCAGTTCCGGAAGAATGCCGCCGCCCTGTCATGAACAGGTAAGCGCTCACCACGGGAACCAGAAGCGTGTAGGAAAACAAATCGCTCTGCAGCCCATACCGCACCCAGTCGGTCAGAGGCCAAGCAAAGCCGGCGACCACGATCGCGAGACCGAGCAGAAATCCCCGGGGCAGCGGCTGCGGCGCTTCCGACTTAGGGGGCAGTGGCGTCGGCGAATGATCGATCAAGTTGGGCGCGGGCATGAGGGCGGTATAAGGAATGTGCGCATGACCGCGACGCCTAAAAAGGGCGACCAGGCGACCGCTGATAAACATCGCGGCTCAGAGCAAAAAGTGAAACGAGGGAAGAGAGAGGGCGGTCGGCGGATTGCTGGTCTCGGCCTGAATCCGTTTACTTCTCCGTTCGACTATTGGGGATTCCGACGGCAGGCAGGCGATAAATCGTGGGGCAGGCACCGTCACGAAGGGATATGGTGGCTCTCTCACGATGGCAAGAGTGACAGAGTAGAGTAAAGCAATGCGCGCTTTCCGCACGACTGCGTGCTCATTCCGTCATTCGTTGCGGCGCCTGCGGCGGACGCAGAAGCGCTTGCTTTCATGTAGTCGAGACCGGTTGGCTGTCGTCGCGCAAGTGCCGTTCTGACGGATGTAAACGCGTCTCTGCCGACATTGCGGGCGGGCATTTTTCCCTGGCACCGCGGTGAAAGTCAGCTCCACGAGGTCGCCAAGGCGGGAGCGCGTGGAGAAAGAGATATCGGCTGGGTTTATTTGGTGCTGAACCTTCCGAATTGTCTCTCGGTTCTCTTTCGCGAGTTCTTCATGTATGGGTAGATCAGTTTGTGGTCGGTGACTGGATTTTATCCAGGTTGACCTCAAAATGAATATCCGATCTCTAATCCAAATTGGTCGCTGGTGAAATCAAATTCGCTGGTGTTGGATGCGTTGTGCGTCCGTTGGGCAAAAAGCGCTACGGATCCACGTCGGAAGACGGGCGTGCTGGCGCGTAC
>JAEUMA010000508.1 GCA_016793565.1 Rhizobiaceae bacterium | reverse complement strand
TGAAGCTGATCGTGCAGAACGCACCCGGAATGGCGCATGCGCTGATCAGCTGCCATCAGGCCTATCGCCGCAACAGCGAGCAACTGGCGAGTTTCGATGACGAGATCGGCCGCTCGGGCGCCTTCGCAGAGCCCACGCCGTATGAGGAGGTGCGCGACTTCTTCCATTTTGTCGACAATTACATCCACGATCTCGACCTGGCGGCAGAGCAGCTTGCCGGACGTCTCGGCCTGCCGGAGGGTGACGATCAAGCAGCACTCGCGAATTATCTTTCGACAACGCATGGCGTCCGCATCGCCCGCACCGAGCCTGGCGAACAGATGCTGCGCCGATATGATCCCGATAGCCGCGTGCTGGCGCTGAATCCCTACTCGCCGCCGTCCACGCGCACCTTCCAGATCGCCTTCCAGGCGGCGCATTTCGAGGCCGGCCCGATGATTGCGGGGATCACCGCGGGCGCAGGCTTCGTCTCCGCCGAGGCGCAGGACATCTGCCGCATTGGCCTGCAGAACTATTTCGCCGGCGCGCTCATGCTGCCCTATCAGCGCTTTCTGCTTGCGGCGCGTTCGCTTCGGCACGATGTCGAACTGCTCGCCGCGCGCTTCGGCGCCAGCCTGGAGCAGGTTGCCCACAGGCTCTCCACCTTGCAGCGCCCCGGCGCCAAGGGCGTACCCGTTTTCTTCGCGCGCATCGACCGTGCCGGCAACATCACCAAGCGCCATAGCGCGGCCAAGCTGCAGTTCGCCCGTTTCGGCTCGGCCTGCCCGCTGTGGAACGTGCATCAGGCCTTCGAGGCGCCCGGCCGCATCATCCGCCAGCTTGCCGAAACGCCGGACGGCGCGCGCTATCTCTGCCTCGCCACCGAGATCACCAAGGGGGGCGGCGGCTTCCATGCGCCAAGGCGGCGCTATGCGATCGCGCTCGGTTGCGAGTTGTCCTACGCCTCGGACTTCGTCTATGCGGACGATCTCGACCTCGGCAACAGCCGGGCGTTCGACCCGATCGGCATTTCCTGCCGCATATGCGAACGCGTCGAATGTCACCAGCGTGCCGTTCCGCCGATGAAGCGCCGCCTCGTCGTCGATCACGACAGGCGCGGCCTGGTGCCCTACCGCCTGGAGCGCTGAACGCCGGCGCTGCTTTTCGCGGCCATACGAAAAACGCCGGCCCCCGCGAATAGAGCGCGCCTGCGCGTCTCAAATGCGCTAAGGCGTGGCTGCCCGCCATGCGCCGAACGCCTCGATATGCTCCCAGACGCCGATAAGGAAGAAAGCGACCGCTACGCGGCCTTCCGCCACTCCGCCTACCTGCGGTACTGGCTGTCGCGCTTCCTCGCCACTTTCGCGACCCAGATCGTTTCCGTCGCGGTGGGCTGGCAGGTCTACGACCTCACGCGCGACCCGTTCGACCTCGGGCTGGTGGGATTGGCCCAGTTCGCGCCGGCGCTTCTGCTGGTTCTGGTTACCGGCGTGGTGGCCGATCGCTTCGGCCGCCGGCTGATCATGGGTGTCTCCGCCCTGGTTGAGGCTGCCTGCGCGGCGTTCCTTCTGGCGTTGACTGCCTACGGACTGGAGAGTGTAGCCCCA
>JAEUMA010000674.1 GCA_016793565.1 Rhizobiaceae bacterium | reverse complement strand
GCGATCCTTCGCACCCCCCTCTGTCCTGCCGGACATCTCCCCCCTTAGGGGGGAGATTGGCAGCTTCGTCGACTGCGTTCGCCCTTCACCATCGGCGACTGGCGGAGGCGGCAGTGACATCCAATCTCCCCCCTTGAGGGGGAGATGTCCGGCAGGACAGAGGGGGGTAGGAATGAGCGACAGACCCGCGGAATGCGTCACGAAAAAAATGCTCACGCCGGGCGGGCCCGGTAGCGCATCGTATCGAACCGCGCGGCCAGCGCGTCGTAGAGCAGGATGCGCCCGACCAGCGGTTCGCCGACGCCGGCGGCGAGCTTGATCACCTCCATCGCCAGCAGAGTGCCGATCACGCCGGTCAGCGCGCCGAGCACGCCCGCCTGCGCGCAGGAGGGCACCATGTCGGCCGGCGGCGGCTCGGGAAACAAATCGCGGTAGGTCGGGTTTGGGCCGCCGTCCGGCGCCTGTTCGAAGGGCTTGAGGACGGTTACGGAGCCGTCGAAGCGACCGACGGCGCCGTGGACAAGCGCCTTGCCGACGGCAGCGCAGGCATCTGCCACCGCATAGCGCGTGTCGAAATTGTCGGAGCCGTCTGCGACGATATCGTAGCCGGCGATCAGTTCCGGGGCGTTGGCGGCGTCGAGACGCAGGCGGTGCTTGACGACCGCCACATGCGGGTTGACGGCCGAAATCGCCCGCTCGGCGCTATCGACCTTGGCGGTGCCGAGCGAGGCGGTGTCGTGGATCACCTGACGCTGCAGGTTGGAGAGCGAGACGGTGTCGTCGTCGACGATACCCAGCGTGCCGATGCCGGCGGCGGCGAGATATTGCAGGACCGGCGCGCCGAGCCCGCCGGCGCCGACGACCAGCACACGCGCGCGCTTCAGCGCCTGCTGTCCCGGCCCGCCGATCTCCGGCAGCACGATGTGGCGCGCGTAGCGCTCCAGTTCTGCGGGGCTGAACGGTGGCTGCTCGTGGTGCGTCATGGCGTGAACATAGTCCGCGACGGCCGGTTTGTCAGGCTCCCGCGCGGGCGATGCTGCCATGGCTGACGGCCAGAAACTGCGCGCTGCCGGCGATAGCCTGAAAAAGCGCCGGCTCGGTGCCGGTCATGAAAGCCTGACAATTGAGGTCGGAAAGAATGCCGAACAGCGCCGCGCGGCGGCCGGCGTCGAGATGTGCCGCGATCTCGTCGAGCAGCAGGACCGGGATCGAGCCGGCGATTTCGGCCCCTAGCCGCGCGTGCGACAACACGATGCCGACCAGTAGCGCCTTCTGCTCGCCTGTCGAGCAGAGTTCGGCGGGCATGGCCTTGGGCCGGTGGCGCACCAGCAGATCCGACCGGTGCGGGCCGTCCAGTGTGCGGCCGGCGGCGCGGTCGCGCTCGCGACCGTCGCGCAGCGCGGCGCGGAAGGCTTCCTCCACGTCGACCGCCGGCGTACCGTCGACCATGGTCTCGAACGTGCCGGAAAGCGCGATGTCGGCTCGCGGGAACGGGCCTTCGTCGGGCAGCCGGCCAATCGAGCGCGCGAGCAGCCGGACGAGTTCCATGCGCGCCGCCGCGATCGCGACGCCTGTTTCGGCCATCTGCCCCTCGATGGCGTCGAACCAGCCGCGGTCGCGCGAACCCTCCGCGAGCAGCCGGTTGCGGCCGCGCATCGCCTTCTCGTAATCGAGGGCGCGCTGGCCGTGGCGCGGGTCGATCGCCAGCACCAGGCGGTCGAGAAAGCGGCGGCGGTCGCCGGCGGGACCCGTGAAAAGCGCATCCATGGCCGGCACCAGCCAGACCACGCGCAGCCATTGCAGCAGTTCGTCGGCGGACCGCGCGTTGGCGCCGTTGATGCGAACGCGGCGCCCGGTCTCGACGGCGTCGCCACCGATCGTGCCGGTGCCGATGTCCACCTCTCCGGACGGCGTTTCGACCTGCGCATGAACTGCAAAGCCGGTGCTGCCGGCGCACGCGATCTCGGGATAGGTCGCGCGCCGCAGACCCCGCCCCGGCGACAGCATCGACACCGCCTCCAGGAGATTGGTCTTGCCGGCCCCGTTCTCGCCGGTCAGCACCACCAGGCCGGGCTCGAAATCCAGCGCCAGCCTGGCATAGTTGCGGAAATCGGTGAGCGTCAGCCGGGCGACGCGCGTCTGGTCCGGCATCGGCGGTGGACTGCTCTAGACCCGCATCGGCATCAGGACATAGAGGGCGTGATCGTCCGCCGTATCCTGGATCAGCGTCGGCGAACCGGCGTCGGCCAGCATGAAGCGCGCCTGGTCGCCCGAAAGCTGCGCCGCGACGTCCAGCAGATATTTGGCGTTGAAGCCGATCTCGAGCGGGTCGGCGCTGTAGTCGGCGGCGACCTCCTCCGTCGCGGAACCGGAATCGGGATTGTTGACGGCGAGCGTCACCTGTCCGCTGGCGATGGACAGCTTGACGGCGCGGCCGCGCTCCGAGGACACCGTCGACACGCGATCGACGGCGCGGGCGAAGCTGTCCCGGTCGATGATGAGGGCCTTGTCGTTGCCGGTCGGAATGACCCGCTGATAGTCCGGGAAGGTGCCGTCGATCAGCTTCGACGTCAGCACGACCGCGCCGATGGTGAAGCGGATCTTGGTGTCCGACAGTTCGGTCGTGACGGCGAGATCGGGATCGTCGACCAGCTTCTGCAACTCGCTCACCGTCTTGCGCGGGATAATGATGCCGGGCATGCCCTCCGAGCCCGCCGGCGCCTCGATCTCGGCGCGCGCCAGCCGGTGGCCGTCGGTCGCCACCGAACGCAGCTTCAGCGCGCCTTCCGCCTCCACCGCGTGGAGGTAGATGCCGTTGAGGTAATAGCGCGTCTCCTCGGTGGAGATGGCGAACTGCGTCTTGTCGATGAGGCCCTTCAGGTCCGGCGCGGCGATGCGGAAGATGTGCGAGAACGATCCGGCCGAAAGCTCCGGGAAATCCGACTGCGGCAGGCACTGGAGGCGGAAGCTCGAGCGGCCCGACACGACCGACATGGCGTTGCCGTCCTCGTCGGTGCGCAGCATCACCTCGGCCCCTTCCGGCAGCTTGCGCACGATGTCGTAAAGCAAATGCGCCGGCACCGTCGTGGCGCCCGCCTGCTCGACGCTCGCCGGCGTCGCCTCCGTCACCTCCAGGTCAAGGTCCGTCGCCTTCATCTCCAGGGTCGACTTTGCGGCCGAAAGCAGCACGTTGGACAGGATCGGTATGGTGTTACGGCGCTCGACCACGCGATGGACGTGGTTCAGCGACTTCAGCAGATTGGAGCGTTCGAGGATCACACGCATGACGAAAGAGGCTCGCTTGTAACAAATGGGCGGCTTGCCGTTGGGTTCGCCGCGAAACTCCGCAACCGGTTCAGAATTTCGGGAGACTGACAGGAAAACCGGGACGAAGGCAAGCCTGCGCAGATGCCGCCGGCATCCCCACAGGCCTTTGCCACAATTTATCGGTCAGCGGACGACGATCGGCCGCGATTGAGCAGCCTTACGGCTGCTCGTTGATCAGGCGGCGCAGCAGCTCGATCTCCTGCGCCAGCGTCTGGTCGCTTGTCGATAGGTCCTCGATCTTGCGCACGGCGTGCAGCACGGTCGTGTGATCGCGACCGCCGAACCTGCGCCCGATCTCCGGCAGGGAGCGCGGCGTCATGATCTTGGACAGATACATGGCGATCTGCCTCGGCTTGACGATGGTACGCGTGCGCCGGTTCGACAGAAGCTCCGCCTTCGAGACGTTGTAGTGGCGGGCGACGACGCGCTGGATGTCCTCGATGCGCACCCGCTTCTGCTCGCCG
>JAEUMA010000474.1 GCA_016793565.1 Rhizobiaceae bacterium | reverse complement strand
GGCGGAAAATCGGTGGTCGTCAGAAAGCGCAGCCGGGCGCGGTTGCTGAGATCGGGGTTCGGCAACCGCTCCTTGCTGTCCCAGAGATTGGGCGCCTGCGGCTCCGCCGCTGCAGCCGGCGGCGACGGCTGCAGGGCGAGCATCGCCATCAGGCAGGATGTCAGAATAAGGCTGCGCAACGGACCAACCCTGGCTGCGTTCGACGCAAACCAAGTACCACCGCCTTCACCTTTGGGCAAAGACCGATCGGTGCCTCCTTGCTCGCCCCCGCGAGGCAAAGTCTTGTCCGAGCAGCCATCGCTTGATTCTTAAAGATATTGTCGGCATACTTTATTCCGCAAGGGGAATGGGGAATTTTAGAAATAATTAATATGTAATGCACGCGGCATGCAGGAAGAAGATTCCGTCTTGTCGTCGGCGTGACTTGGCTTGGCCGATCCGATGCTCCGGGGCGGTCGCGTGGGGCGTGTTCGGGTATGGCGACGTCTGTTCGTCTGGCTGATATTGCCGAAGGTTCACAGCGCCAGGAACTGCTGGCGGCGCTGTTCGCTCCTGGCGCGGGCCAATGGAGCGGCCTCGCCTATCGCCTGAGGCTGCCGCGGGAGATCGTTGCACGGCTGGTCGAGCGCGCCGAGCGCAACGGCACGGACTTTCTGCGCGAACTGCTGGCTGCCCGCTATCTTCCCGCCGAGACCATATACCGGGCGATAGCCGAGGAAACCGGGCTCGGCTATGTCGACCAGATCGCGCCGCAGCGCCTCCTGACCTCGCCGGACGCGGCCCTGACGCTGCTGTCGGCACCGCGCGGACCCTATGTGGCCAAGCTGGAGACACCGGGATGGTCGACCTCCCATGTGCTGGCCCCCGAACGCATGGACCAGCTTCGCGCCGTGGTGCGCCGCAATCCCGGCCTCATGGACCGCCTCAAGGTGACGTCGATGCCGGCCTTGCGCCGAGCGCTTGTCAGGCGTGCCGGTCCGGCTCTGGAGCGTATGGCGGTGGACGGGCTGAGCGAGAAGTTGCCGGATTTCTCCGCGCGCGTGGTGGCGAACGCCTGGCAGGGCTTCGTGCTCGGCATCGCGGTGGTGGCGCTGCCGGTCGCCGTGAACGTCCATCCGGAGTTCGCCTATGGCGCGCTGCACATCCTGGTGTCGTTCTTCTTCCTGGCTTGCGTCGGGCTCCGCTTCGCCGCGGTCTACGCGATGCCTGCCCCGCGCCGCGCTGCCCTGGAAACGCTGCCCGTCTCGGAGATGCCGGTCTACAGCGTCGTGGTGGCGCTCTATCGCGAGGCGGATGTTGTGCCTGACCTGCTTTCGGCGCTGGACCGCCTAGTCTGGCCGCGCAGCAAGCTGGAGATCAAGCTGGCATGCGAAGCAGATGACCGCGTGACCCTGGATGCGATTGCCGCATTCGCCTTGCCCCCCTGGATCGAGGTCGTGGAGATTCCCAATGTCGGCCCGCGCACCAAGCCGAAGGCGCTCGCCTACACGTTGCCGCTGACGCGCGGCGACCTCGTCGTGCTGTACGACGCGGAGGACGAGCCGCATCCGCTGCAGCTCGTGGAGGCCTGGCAGCGCTTTCGCAGCGAGGGTGACGACCTCGCCTGCGTCCAGGCTCCGCTGGAGATCGGCAATTACGACCAGGGCCTGATGGCCCGCATGTTCGCCTTCGAATATGCCGGGCTCTTCCGCGGCCTGCTGCCATGGCTGTCGGATCTGCGGGCCTTGCTGCCGCTCGGCGGCACATCCAACCACTTCCGCCGCGAGCATCTGGAAGCGGTCGGCGGCTGGGACCCGTTCAATGTCACGGAAGATGCCGATCTGGGGCTGCGGCTCGCCCGTTTTGGCCTTCGCACGCAGATGATCACCTGCGCGACCTACGAGGACGGGCCGAACGACGTCCGCACCTGGCTCCCCCAGCGGACGCGCTGGTTCAAAGGCTGGTTCCAGACCTGGCTGGTGCACATGCGCAGTCCGCTGAAGCTGTTGCGCGAACTAGGGTCGGTTTCGTTCGTGCTGGCTCAGATTCTCTTCGCAGGCGTCTGGATTTCCGCCTTCTTCCACCCGTTCCTGGTTGCTACAGGCATCTATCTAGCGGGAAAGCTGCTTTTGCACGGCTCGTTGGACACGTGGCAGTCCGCGATGTTCGCCATCGACGTCGTTAATGTGGCATGCGGCTATCTGTCCTTCATATTGCTTGGCTGGCAGACTCTGCGCGGCCGCGAGCGCCTTGCCTTCTGGCAGGTGGTGCTGTTCACTCCCGTCTACTGGATGCTGCTGTCGCTGGCGGCATGGCGCTCCGTGTTCATGCTGTGGCACCGGCCGCACCAGTGGGAAAAGACGCCGCACAGGCCCGCGCGGCGCCGGCATTTCGAAAATCTGCGGGCCCGCTGAAGGGCAATCATTTGAGCAGGTCTGGACCCGGAACGATGATTTCGCGGTCCGGTTTGCCGATCGCGTCGAGGTCGCGCCCGTCATATTCCAGCGCCCGCAGGATGTGCCGGATGACCTCGATGCGCGAGCGCCGCTTGTCGTTGGCCCGAACCCCGATCCAGGGCGCGTAGCTGCTGTGCGTGCGGGCGAACATCTCGTCGCGGGCGCGGGTATAGTCGCCCCATTTGGTCATGCCGGCGATGTCCATCGGCGAGAATTTCCACTGCTTGAGCGGGCTGTGGCGCCTCTCGTGGAAGCGCTTGAGCTGCGTCTCGCGGCCGATGTCCAGCCAGAACTTGAAGAAATGGATACCCTCGTCGACGATCAGCCGCTCGAAGCGTGGCGTTTCGTTGAGGAAGCGCTCATGCTGCTCGGGCGTGCAGAAGCCCATGACCGGCTCGACGCCCGCTCTGTTGTACCAGGAGCGGTCGAACGTCACGAACTCGCCGGAGGTCGGGAAGTGCTGCACGTAGCGCTGGTAATACCACTGGCCGGCCTCGGTCTCGGTCGGCTTCGGTAGCGCCACGTTGCGGGCCGTTCTGGGGTTCATGAACTGTCGCAGCACGAAGATGGTGCCCCCTTTGCCGGCCGCGTCACGCCCCTCGAACAGCGCCATCACCCGCTGGCCGCTCGACTGCAGCCACGCCTGCAGCTTCACCAGTTCGATCTGCAGGTTTTCGAGCAGAGACAGGTACTCAGCCTCTTTCATTTTCTTGTCGTAGGGAAAGCCGCCGGCCTTCAGGGCGTGCTCCTCCACCCAGTCGGGCAGTGATGCGTCGTCTATGTCGAACGCTCGCTTGGTGCCGCCCACCTTCAGCGTCACGGCTGCCGTATCCGGCGGAGGAGCGGGCGGGGATGCGCGTTTCATGTCGTTTGCCTTTCACATTGCGCGGGGCATGCTATTGGGTGCGCCAGACTCGGTCCAGCGCGTTTTCGAGCCGGGAGACTGCACGGCAGTTGGGATAGCAGGATGGAGACGCCTGCGGGCAAAGGCGATAGCGGGATAGCGGGCTGGCTGGCGGACAGGATGCCCGCCAACGGCCTCATGTTTGTGGTCGCGATCGTAGCGATCGTCCTCGCTGCGGTGCTTGGGACGCCGGCGGGGGTTGTCGTTGGCGTTTTCCTGGTCGCTGCGGCGGCCATCGTGCCCACGTCTCGTCGCCGTGAAAAGGCGCAGATCGCCGCGCGAGCTCTGGAAAAGACCAGCCTCGGCGGCCTGTCGCCGCAGAACTTGGCGGAGGCGGTGGGCGATCCGCTCGTCATATTCGATCGGCAGGGAGCGACCGTCCATGCCAACGCTGCGGCGCGAAAGGCGTTTGGCGACCTGCCGGCGGGAATGTCGCTCCTGCTGAAGTTCCGCGCGCCGGAACTGCAGGATCTGATCCAGTCGGTGCTGACGGGTCAGGCGGGCGAGAAGGCGGTCGACTATGTGGAGCGCGTGCCGCTGGAGCGCGTCTACCGGGTCGTCGGCGCGTCGGTGGGCGAACAGACCGGGCTCTTCCTGCTGACCTTCCGCGACCAGAGCGAGGCTCGCCGCGTCGACCGCATGCGCGCCGATTTCATCGCCAATGCCAGCCATGAGTTGCGCACGCCGCTGGCGTCCATCTCCGGCTTCATCGAGACGCTGCGCGGACCGGCCCGCAACGACGCCAAGGCGCGCGACCAGTTTCTGCAGATCATGCAGGACCAGACCGCGCGCATGGCGCGGCTGATCGACGATCTTCTTTCCCTGTCGCGCCTGGAGATGAAGGCCTTGCCGCCCGCCGGCCGTCCGGTTGACCTGCAGGCGGTGGTGGAGGCGGTGCTGGACGCGTTGACGCCGCTCGCACGGGAGTCCGGCGTCGAGGTCAAACGCGATTTCGGGCATGAGCGCATGCAGGTGGCGGGCGATCGCGACGAGCTGTTCCAGGTCTTCGAAAACCTGCTCGAGAACGCGTGCAAATACGGACAGTCGGGCGGGCGGCTGATCGTGTCGATCCGGCCGTCCGCGTCAGTGCCCGGCGAGGCGGAGGTGGCGGTCACCGACTTCGGTCCCGGCATCCCGGCCGAACACATTCCGCGCATCACGGAGCGCTTCTACCGGGTCGACGTCGAGACCAGCCGGAGCCGCAAGGGTACAGGTCTGGGCCTTGCCATCGTCAAACATATCCTGACCAGGCATCACAGCCGCCTCTCCATCCGCTCGGAGCCAGGCAAGGGCGCGACGTTCACCGCGCATCTCCCGACCGTTCGCCGGCGAAATTAGCGCGGTTTCTTTTTTCTGTCATGCCGCTAGCCTATCCCTGGAAAAATGGAACGATTCCGGGCCGGGATGGGAGAAGCTGGCTTTGCCGCAGGATCATATAGTCCGCGCTTATGACGAGGAACTGAAATATCTGTCGCGCCGCGTCGCGGCCATGGGCGGGCAGGCCGAACGCCTTGTCGACCGCGCCGTGACCGCCCTGGTGAAGTCCGACATGCGGCTTGCCGCCGAGGTGATCAAGGACGACGCCGTTCTCGACGACGCCCAGCGCGACATCGACGAGAAGGCGATCGTGCTGATCGCGAGGCGCCAGCCGCTGGCCGACGACCTGCGCGAGATCATCGGCGCCATCCGCATCTCCGCCGATCTGGAACGCGTCGGCGACCTAGGCAAGAACCTCGCCAAGCGTGTGGCGCCGGTCTCGGAGGTGCGCCAGCCTGTCAGCCTGTTTCGCGGTCTGCAGGGACTGTCCGAGCTGGCACTTACGCAGCTCAAGGACGTGCTCGACATCTACGCTACCAGGGCCATCGGCCGCATCGCGCTCACCCGCGACCGCGACGGCGAGATCGACGCCATGTACACATCACTGTTTCGGGAGCTCCTGACCTATATGATGGAGGATCCGCGCAACATCTCGCCGTGCACCCATCTCCTGTTCTGTGCCAAGAACATCGAGCGCATCGGCGACCACGCCACCAACATCGTCGAAACGATCCACTACATGGTCACAGGCGAAGTGATGCCGCCGGAACGGGAAAAGACCGACACCAGCCACAAGGTGGTGGCGGAAGTTCCGGCCCGAAGCTGACTTAGAAGAGCCGTCAGCGTACGCGTCGGCGCTCGGAGGCCGGCTGGAACGCGATGCGCGCGTGATAGCCGCAATAGGGCCCAGTCTCCGCGCAGTCGTTGCCGCAGAAGTTGAAGTCCTCTGCCAACGGATCGCCGTTCGGCCATTTGCAGGTGCGCTCATTGAGCTGCACCAGCGCCAGCTTGCGCGAAACCGGGACCAGCAGATTCTCGATCGTGCGCATCTGTGGCCGAACCTGTGCCAAAGGTTG
>JAEUMA010000469.1 GCA_016793565.1 Rhizobiaceae bacterium | reverse complement strand
GGTCGAACAGGATCGTTTCCTGCGGAAGCCACGCAATCCGGGCGCCGGCCGCGGCGGCGATGTGGACGCGCACCTCCGCATGGTCCTGGCCGGCGCGGTAGATTTTCTCGCAGGCCTGCGTGGTGACAGAAAGCGACGCTCCCTCGCCCGCGGCGATCTGCCAAGCCAGGCGGTCTCCACCGGTCAGGCCGCCGGCGGTGTTGATGAGGATCGCCTCGAGCGGGTCGGAGCCGACGGCCGGCATCCGAACCTTGGCGGCGCCTTCCTGGAAGAGGGTCGACAGCCGGGTTCGTCCGTCGCGCATCGTCACTTCCAGCCGGGCTTCGCCGGATACGCGCTGAAATCGCGGCGAGGCGGCCAAGGTCATGCGGCTGTTGTCGTCCGGACGGATATGCAGAGAGAAATACCTTGTTGCATCAGCGGGTTTCGTTTTCTATGGCGGGGTGGCATGTATGCTTTGGGGGGGCCTCCGGAGGCTCGGCTTGCATCGCTCCGGCCAACGATAATATTCCGCGTTCCGCGACCGGAACGCCGTGAGAGGGACGCGTCATGGCAGATCAGCTCGAAACCGATATCATAGCCAAGATCAAGGCGCATGCCGATCCCCAGGCCGGCGAGATCACCCCGGCCACGGAACTCAACGCCCTCGGCATCCACTCGCTCGAACTGACCGAGATCATTTTCGACCTGGAGGAAGCCTACGGGATCGAGGTCGAGATGAACGCGGCCGAGGCGTGGTCGCGGCTGCAGAACGTGGGGGACATCGTGGAATCGGTGCGCTCGCTGATCGCCGCCAAGGGCTGACATGGCGCGCACGCGTATCGTCATCACCGGCATCGGCGGGCTCTGCGCGCTGGGCACCGACGCGCCGTCCATCTGGCAGGCAATGCGCGAAGGCCGGCCCGGCATCGGCCCGATCACGACGATCCCGCTGCGCGACCTGAAGCTCGGTGCCGGCGCCGAGATCAAGGCGCTGCCCGAGCGGACGATCGACCGCAAGCGGCTGGCCACCATGGACCGTTTCAGCCTGCTCGCGGTTCTGGCGGCGATGGAGGCCGTCGAACATTCCGGCATCGACCTCGGCGCCGTGGAGCGCATTCGCGTGGGCGCTGTCGTCGGGACCGGCATCTTCGGGGCCGGGTGCGTGGACGACAGCTACCGCGAACTGATGATCGAGAACAGGCCGCGCCCGGGTATCCTCACCGTTCCGCGCATCATGCCGGGCGCGCCAGCGGCGCAAGTATCCATGAATCTCGGCCTGCGCGGCCCGGTCTTCGGCGTCACTTCCGCCTGTGCTTCGTCGAACCACGCCTTCGCGGCGGCCTGCGACCAACTGCGCCTCGGCCGTGCCGACGTGATGCTGGCCGGCGGCACCGACGCGCCGCTGGTCTGGGGCGTTCTGCGAAGCTGGGAAGCGCTGCGGGCGCTGGCGCGGGGCGCCTGCCGCCCGTTCTCGGCCGATCGCGATGGGCTCGCAGTGGGCGAAGGCGCGGCAATCGCGGTGCTGGAGACCTTCGAGCACGCCAAGGCGCGCGGCGCGACCATCCTCGCCGAGATCGCCGGAACCGGAATGTCGGCCGACGCCGCCGACATCGTCGCGCCGACGATCGAAGGACCAGCCGCCGCGATCCGCGCCTGCCTGGCGGATGCCGGCCTCTCGCCCGGCGACATCGACTATATCAACGCGCACGGCACCGGCACCAAGGCCAACGACGCGACCGAGACGGCCGCGATACGGCGCGTCTTCGGGGCCGCCGCGGACGGCGTCTCGGTTTCCTCGACCAAATCGATGCATGCGCACTGCATGGGCGCTTCGGCGGCGCTCGAAATGATCGCCTGCGTCATGGCGATCCGCGACGGCGTGGTGCCGCCGACGATCGGCTACCGCGAGCCGGACCCGGAGTGCGATCTCGATGTGACGCCCAACGTCGCCAGGGAGCGCAAGGTGCGTGTGGCGATCAGCAACGCATTCGCCTTCGGCGGCACGAATGCCGTGGTGGCCTTCACGTCCGCCTGAAATCCACTTGCAAGCCGGCGTCGACGCGAGGCCGGCGAACATGGAAGGAGCCGCCATGATCGACGCAGCCGCTTTCCCGATCGCAGCGCGGTGGCCGGCCAAACAGTCGAACCGCATTCAGCTCTACTCCTTCCCCACCCCGAACGGGGTCAAGGTGTCGATCGCGCTGGAGGAGCGGCGGCTGCCCTACGAGGCGCACCTCGTCGACATCACCAAGAACGAGAGCTGGACGCCGGAATTCCTCTCTCTCAATCCCAACGGCAAGATTCCCGCCATCATCGATCCCGACGGGCCCGGCGGAAAGGCGCTGGGGCTGTTCGAGTCCGGCGGGAT
>JAEUMA010000461.1 GCA_016793565.1 Rhizobiaceae bacterium | reverse complement strand
GGTTGGTGGCAAAACGCGCGTCCTGAGCCAGTGCGTCGACGCCAAGCACAGCGCAGAAGCGTGCGAACTGCTGGTCGTTGCCGACCGCGACGATCAAATGCCCGTCCGAGACGGCGAAGGTCTGGTAAGGCGCGATATTCGGGTGAGCGTTGCCAAGCCGCCTCGGCGCTACGCCCGAGGCCAGGAAGTTCATCGCCTGGTTTGCCAGCACGCCGGTCATGGTATCGAACAGCGCCATGTCGATGTGCTGTCCGAGTCCGGTGCGCTCGCGCTGCAGCAGCGCCGCCTGGACCGCGACCACGCCGTAGACGCCGGTGAAAATGTCGGCGAACGCCACGCCGATCTTCTGCGGCTCGCCGGCGGGTTCGCCGGTCAGGTCCATGATGCCGCCCATCCCCTGGATCATGAAGTCGTAGCCGGCGCGGGAGGCGTATGGCCCGTCCTGGCCGAAGCCGGTGATCGAGCAGTAGATCAGGCGCGGGTTGACGGCTGACAGGGTCTCGTAGTCGAGGCCGTACTTCTTCAGCCCGCCGACCTTAAAGTTCTCGATCAGCACGTCCGCCCCGCCGACCAGGCGGCGAATGGTTTCCTGACCCGCGGGCTTGGAGAAGTCGACCACCACGGACCGCTTCCCGCGGTTACAGGCGTGAAAATACGCGGCCGAATGATCGTCACCGACGTCGATCCACGGCGGTCCCCATTTGCGCGTGTCGTCGCCCTCCGGGCTCTCGACCTTGATGACGTCTGCGCCGAGGTCGGCCAGCGTCTGGCCGATCCACGGGCCGGCCAGGATGCGGGCCAGTTCGATGACCTTCAGGCCAGCGAGCGGGGTCTCGGCCAACGACGCGGCGCTCAGAAGAAGGCCTGGAGGCCGGTCTGTGCGCGGCCGAGGATCAGCGCATGCACGTCGTGCGTGCCCTCATAGGTGTTCACGGTCTCCAGGTTCTGCGCGTGCCGCATCACGTGGTAGCCGATCTGGATGCCGTTGCCGCCATGCATGTCGCGGGCCTGGCGGGCGATGTCCAGCGCCTTGCCGCAATTGTTGCGCTTGACGAGGCTGATCATCTCGGGCGCCATGCGGTTCTCGTCCATCAGGCGGCCGACGCGCAGCGATCCCTGCAGGCCGAGCGCGATCTCGGTCTGCATGTCGGCGAGCTTCTTCTGATAGAGCTGGGTGGCGGCGAGCGGTCGGCCGAACTGCTTGCGGTCCAGACCGTACTGGCGTGCGCGGTGCCAGCAGTCCTCGGCGGCGCCCATCACGCCCCAGGAGATGCCGTAGCGGGCGCGGTTGAGGCAGCCGAACGGCCCCTTGAGCCCGGAAACGTTGGGCAGCAGCGCATCCTCGCCGACCTCGACTCCTTGCATCACGATCTCGCCGGTGATGGAGGCGCGCAGAGACAGCTTGCCCTCGATCTTCGGAGCCGAGAGACCCTTCATGCCCTTTTCCAGCACGAAGCCGCGGATCTGGTCGCCATGCGCAGCCGACTTCGCCCAGACGACGAAGACGTCGGCGATCGGCGCGTTGGAGATCCACATCTTGGATCCGCTCAGCCGGTAGCCGGAGCCGGTCTTCTCGGCGCGCGTCTTCATTCCGGCGGGGTCCGAGCCGGCGTCCGGCTCGGTCAGGCCGAAGCAGCCGATCCATTCGCCGGACGCTAGCTTGGGCAGATACTTCTTGCGCTGCTCCTCGGAGCCATAGGCATGGATCGGGAACATCACCAGCGACGACTGCACGCTCATCATCGAGCGATAGCCGCTGTCGACCCGCTCGACTTCCCGCGCCACGAGACCGTAGGAGACGTAGCCGGCGCCGACGCCGCCATATTCCTCCGGAATGGTGACGCCGAGCAAGCCGGCAGCCCCCATCTCGCGGAAGATTTCAGGGTCGGTAGTCTCGGTCAGATAGGCGCTCTCGACACGCGTGGCCAGCCGATCGGCGGCGAAGGCGGCGGCCGCCTCGCGGATCATGCGCTCGTCTTCCGTCAGCTGATCCTCAAGGAGGAAGGGGTCGTCCCACGAAAAGGCGGCGCGCTCGGCCATGTCTCGTCTCCCGATGCCGCCCGCTCGCGGCGAGGCACGCCGGGCAGGCTGTTCGGCGCCTGCCGTAGTGCCAATCGCGGATGCCGTCAACACGCTCGATCCGCTTGAGCTCGGGGAGGCGGGCCCGATTCAGCCGAGGCGAGGGACGGCGTTCGTGGCGGGCCGGTCCTCGAAGTCGTCCGTCGGATGCCGAAAGGATTTTTCGTATTCCCCGAAATGGCGACTACGAAATACCCGGCGGGCACTGATTTTGAGGTCGCGACGACATTTTCAATCTCTATTAGTCCGATAGACTATGACCTGTTTTCGACAGGAGGCAGTCCATGTTCCTACCTCGCAGATCAATACTTTTCGCGGCAGTTCTCGCAGGTTCGATGCAGATCGGCGGACTAGGCTTCGCCTTCGCCGACACCACGATCCTGAACGTGTCCTACGACCCGACGCGGGAGCTCTACAAGGAATACAACGCCGCCTTCGCCAAGCACTGGAAGGAAACGACTGGCGAGACGGTCACCATTCAGGCGTCGCATGGCGGCTCCGGCAAGCAGGCGAGGGCGGTGATCGATGGGCTCGACGCGGACGTCGTAACACTGGCGCTGGAAAGCGACATCGATGCGATCGCCAAGAACACCGGCAAGATTCCGGCCGACTGGCGCGGGCGGTTGCCGCACAATTCCGCTCCCTATACCTCGACCATCGTGTTCCTGGTCCGCAAGGGCAATCCGAAGGGCATCCATGACTGGGGCGATCTGGTCAAAAGCGATGTTCAGATCATCACGCCCAACCCGAAGACCTCCGGCGGAGCGCGCTGGAACTATCTCGCCGCATGGGCCTGGGCACACAAGCAGTTCAACGGCGACGAGACCAAGATCAAGGAATACATAGCAGACCTCTACAAGCGCGTGCCCGTGCTGGACACGGGCGCCCGCGGCTCCCTGACCACGTTCGCGCAGCGGCAGCTGGGCGACGTGCTGCTCGCCTGGGAGAACGAGGCGGCGCTGGCCGGGGCCGAATTCGGCGCCGACTCCTTCGACATCGTGGTGCCGCCGTCCTCCATCCTCGCGGAGCCGCCAGTGACGCTCGTCGACGGCAACGTCGACACCAAGGGCACCCGCAAGGTGGCGGAGGCGTATCTCGAATATCTCTATTCCGACGAGGGCCAGCAGATTGCAGCCAAGCACTTCTATCGTCCGTCCAATCCCGCCGTGGTTCCGGCCGAAGTGCTGCAGAACCTGCCCAAGCTGGATCTGATCTCGATCGACGATCCTATTTTCGGCGGCTGGGCTAAGGCGCAGCCCTACCACTTCGCCGATGGCGGCGTGTTCGACCAGATCTACAAGCCGACCAACTGATGAGCATCGCCCCCGCCAGCAACGGGTGGCATTTCAGAAGGCCGAGCGTCATCCCGGGTTTCGGGCTGACGCTCGGCTTTACGATTGCCTACCTGACACTGATCGTTCTCATCCCCCTGTCGGGAGTGGTGTGGCGTTCGGCCGAGCTTGGTCTCGCCGACTTCTGGGCGATCGCCACGGAAAGGCGCACGCTGAGCGCGCTGAAGGTGTCGTTCGGCACGGCGTTTCTGGCAGCGCTGGTCAATGTCGTGTTCGGCACCGTCGTCGCCTGGATCCTGGTCCGCTATCGCTTTCCCGGCCGGCGTATCGTGGATGCCGTCGTCGACCTGCCTTTCGCGCTGCCAACCGCGGTCGCGGGCATAGCGCTGGCCGCGATCTACGCGCCTGGTGGCTGGGTAGGGCAATTGCTCGCCCCGCTCGGCATCAAGGTGGCGTTCACGCCGCTCGGCATCGTCGTGGCGCTGATCTTCATCGGACTGCCCTTCGTCGTGCGCACGGTTCAGCCGGTGATGGAAGAGATCGACCGCGAGGTGGAGGAGGCCGCCGCGACGCTTGGAGCGACACGTTTCCAGACAGTTTCGCGCGTCCTCCTGCCCGGCCTGGCGCCTGCGCTTCTCACCGGCTTCGCGCTGGCTTTCGCGCGTGCGGTGGGTGAGTATGGTTCGGTCATCTTCATCGCCGGCAACATCCCCTACGTGTCGGAGATCGCGCCGCTGCTGATCGTCATCAAACTGGAGGAATTCAACTACGCCGGCGCAACCGCAATTGCGGCGGTGATGCTGCTGTTGTCGTTCGCGATGCTGTTCGTCATCAACCTCATCCAGGCTTGGAGCCGGCGGAGATATGGCTATGGCGCTTGAGGCGGTGCGCGAAGCTTTGCCGATTGCGGGGCGGTCTGCTAACGTTTCTGCAGTGAGCGGCAAGCGCATGACATCGGCCACGACGGAAGGCCCGGCCACCCGGCTCGTGCTGATCGGCGTCGCGCTGGTCTTCCTGGCGCTGTTCCTGATCCTTCCGTTAGTGTCGGTGTTCGTCGAAGCCTTCCGCAAGGGGCCGGCTGAGTTCTTTCTGGCGCTCAACGAGCCGGATACGCTGGCCGCGATACGGCTGACGCTGACCGTGGCGGCGATCGCCGTACCGCTCAACCTGGTGTTCGGCGTGGCGGCTGCCTGGGCGATCGCCAAGTTCGAATTCAAGGGCAAGGCGTTCCTGACAACACTGATCGACCTGCCGTTCTCAGTCTCGCCGGTTATATCGGGCCTGGTCTACGTGCTGCTGTTCGGCGCACACAGCTTTTTGGGGCCGTGGCTAAAATCGCACGGCGTGGAAATCCTCTTTGCAGTGCCCGGCATCGTTCTGGCCACGATCTTCGTGACCTTTCCGTTCGTCGCCCGCGAGCTCATTCCGCTGATGCAGGAGCAGGGGACCGGCGACGAAGAGGCCGCCATCTCGCTCGGCGCGAACGGCTGGCAGACCTTCTGGTATGTCACGCTGCCGAACATCAAGTGGGGTCTTCTCTACGGCGTGCTGCTGTGCAACGCCCGCGCGATGGGCGAGTTTGGCGCCGTGTCGGTCGTGTCGGGCCACATTCGCGGCTTGACCAACACCATGCCTCTGCATGTCGAGATCCTCTACAACGAGTACAATTTCGTCGCCGCCTTCGCGGTCTCGACGCTGCTCGCCGCACTGGCACTGGTCACGCTCGTGCTGAAATCGATCCTCGAATACCGCTACGGCGACGAAATCGCCGCATCGGCGAAGCACTAGGACGGTTATGATGGAAGTCTCGATCCGCAATGTCCGCAAGGAATTCGACCGCTTCCCGGCGCTGCACGACGTGTCGCTGGACATCAGGTCGGGCGAACTGATTGCCCTGCTCGGCCCGTCGGGTTCCGGTAAGACGACGCTGCTGCGCCTGATAGCCGGGCTGGAGCGGCCGACCGCGGGGTCCGTCTTCTTCGGGGCCGAGGATGCGTCGCAAAAAAGCGTTCAGGAGCGCAATGTCGGTTTCGTCTTCCAGCACTATGCACTGTTCCGGCACATGACGGTGGCCGACAATATCGGCTTCGGACTGAAGGTCCGTCCGGCGGAGAGCCGGCCGCCGAAGGACGTCATCCGCAAACGCGCCAGCGAGCTCTTGGACCTCGTTCAGCTCTCCGGGCTGGAGCGGCGCTATCCCAGCCAGCTCTCCGGCGGCCAGCGGCAGCGGGTGGCGCTGGCGCGGGCGATGGCGATCGAGCCGAAGGTGCTGCTGCTCGACGAGCCGTTCGGTGCGCTGGACGCGCAGGTCCGCCGCGAGTTGCGGCGCTGGCTGCGCGAGATCCACGAGGCGACCGGCCATACAACCGTGTTCGTAACCCATGACCAGGAGGAGGCGCTGGAACTCGCCGACCGCGTGGTGGTGATGAGCCAGGGCCGCATCGAACAGGTGGGTACGGCGGACGAGGTCTACGATACGCCCAACTCGCCTTTTGTTTACGGCTTTATAGGCGAGTCCAGCGCGCTGCCCGTCCGCGTCGAGGGCGGCGAGCTCTGGCTGCAGGATCGCAGCATCGGTCTTTCGGTGCGCGACGTGCCGGAGGGCGAGGCCTCGCTCTACTTCCGCCCGCACGAGATCGAACTGCTGGAGGGTTGCGGGGGCTGCATCGCGGGCACCGTCGCCGCCAGCAGGCGTGTCGCGGGAAGCCGCAGGGTCGAACTGGAAATCGGCGGCGAGAACCACAAGGTGGAAATCGAACTGCCGATCGAGCACCCGGCCGCGGGCAAGAGCCGCATCGCGTTTCGGCCGCGTCGCTGGCGGGTCTTTCCCGCGGGTGCCGAACGGCGGCAGCGCGCCGCGTAGCCCGCTGCGTCTGCCTACAGGTGGCAGCCGGGCTTGCGCTTGGCCGACAGGTATTCGTCGATCAGCTGCCGGTAGCGTACTTGTCCGAAGCTCGGGAAATGGCCGCCGTGCACCACCGATACCGGCAGGCGGCGCATGCGCTCGAGCGTCGAGACGTAGTCCTCGACGACGCTGTGGTAGACATCGTCGATGAGCGGGCCGTCATAGACGATGTCGCCCGACAGAAGGATGCCGCTGGCCTTCTCGTAGAGCGCGATGCCGCCGGGCGAATGGCCCGGCGTGTGGATCACCTCGAAGGCGCGGTCGCCGAGGTCGACGATGTCGCCCGCTTCCAGCAGCCGGCCGGCCGGCGCCGGCTCGATGCGGTAGCGGCAAGCATCCCAGCCCTGGGGCATGGCGTCGAACATGGCGTCCGTGGCGTATTTGTCGGCCACGGTCCATTCTCCGCGCGGATCGGCCAGGATCGCGGCCTCGGCGCGATGGACGCAGCGGTCCGGAAATTCGTGATGGCAGCCGATATGATCGAAGTGGGTGTGGCTCGCGACGCAGACGAGCTTGCGTTCCCAGACAAGGGCGACGTGCCGGCGCAGGCTGACATGGCCGAGCCCGCTGTCGAACAGCAGGTCGCCGTCGCGTCCGCGCACGTGCCAGATGTTGCAGCGGAAGAACGGCTTGATCCACGGTTCATGGATCAGCGTTACGCCGTCGGCCATGCGGATGGTCTCGTACCAGTCGGCGTGCGCAATGACGGGGAGGCTCATATCTTCATTCCGCAAGCACGATGATGTCCTTGGGGTGGCAGGCGACAGGCAGCGTGTCGCCGGGCTGAACCGTCGCGCTCGCGGGCGCCTTGATGATGAAGGTCACGGCCGGGTCGACCACGGACGTCGCCAGAACGCGCTTGTAGCTGCCCTGAAAGACGACGTCCATGATCTCGGCAGCGCCGAGCGGCAGCTTGCCGACGCCGGCGCCGAATAAAAGATGTTCCGGCCGTATCGCCAGCACCACGCCGGTTCCCGGCTGCAGGTCGGCGGACAGATCGACATGGCCGAGCCTGGTCTCGATCCAGGCGCGGCCGGCGCCCGAGGTCACGACGCTTCCCTCGATCAGCGAACTCTCGCCCATGAAGGTTGCCGAGAAGCGGGTACCGGGACGGCAGTAGACGCGCTCGGGGGCTCCCTCGTCCTCGATCGCGCCATTGTTCATCACGACGCAGTGGTCGGCGAGCGCCATTGCCTCTTCCTGGTCGTGCGTGACATGGACGAAGGCGGTGCCGACCCGCTTCTGGATCGCCTTGAGTTCGTCCTGCATCTGTCGTCGCAGCTTCAGGTCCAGTGCGCCGAGCGGTTCGTCGAGCAGCAGCACCGCCGGCTCCACGACGAGCGCGCGGGCCAGCGCAACGCGCTGACGCTGGCCGCCCGATAGC
>JAEUMA010000667.1 GCA_016793565.1 Rhizobiaceae bacterium | reverse complement strand
GCCTCAACGATCCCGACGAGATCATGCCGCCGCACAAGCATTCGCCGAGCGCGATCCGCTTCGGCCTGACCGGCCAGGGCAACTTTACCGGTGTCGAGGGCGAGGACGTGGTGTTCGGGCCGGGCGACATGGTGCTGACCCCGAACGACGCCTGGCATAATCACGGCACTGTCGGAGGTGAGCAGGCGGTCAACCTCTCGGTACTCGATCTGCCGCTGGTCGAAACGCTTCACGCCGTACATTTCGATCACAGATACACCGAGATCGAGAACGGGAAGGAAGTCGAGAAGAAGGTCCAGACGGCCCGCTATCCGTCGGACTACTCACAGCGCATCTACGGCGAGGGCGGGCTGATGCCGCGCTTCGTGAACCACAAGCGCGGCGGTGGCCTGTCTTCGCCCATGTATGTCTATCGCTGGGAGAAGATGGAAGCGGTGCTCGACGCCCATAAGGACTGGGACGGCGATCCGCACGAAGGCATCGTCGTGGACTATGTCGACCCGACCACCGGCGGCCCGGTCTTCCACACGATCAACTTTTACGTTCAGATGCTGCGGCCGGGCGAAAAGACGCTCCCGCAGCGCGAGACCGCGAGCCTGCTGCTGTCGCCGTTCAGGGGCAAGGGGCATTCGATCATCGACGGCAAGCGCTATGACTGGGACCAGTTCGATACGCTGGCCGTGCCCGGCGGCTGCTGGGTGGAGCACGTCAACAGCTCCTCGACAGAGCCGGTGATCTTCTTCGGCGCAACGGACGCGCCGACCCAGCGCGCGCTGCTTCTCTACAAGCGCTGGGGCCGCAACCAGGCCGGCGATCTGCTGCGCTTGGGGTAAGGCGGTTTGCGCAGCGGATCGGCGAGGGGATCAACGGTTCCCTTCGCAGGGTTCGGAGAGGGCAGGCGGGTTTGGTAGAGTAGCGAGCGCATTCGTGGCATCAGCGTCGAATACAAAGCATCTAGCGCGTTTCGACTGTCCCGGCGGCGGCCAGGTCTGGGTCGACGGCAACATCCTTTATGTCGGCCACATGCGCCCGCCGAGCGGCACCACGCTGGTCGACATTTCCGACCCGCGCAATCCGCGCAAGATCGCCACGATCGATGTCCCGCCCGGCTGGCACTCGCACAAGGTTCGCGCCAAGGACGGCGTGATGATCATCAATCACGAGCGGTTCGGCAGCGAGGGGCCGGCCGAATTCGGCGGCGGCCTCGCCATCTATGACACGTCACGGCCAAGCCAGCCGCGGCTGATCTCCAAATGGCTGACCGCCGGTAAGGGGGTCCATCGCTACGACTATGACGGCCGCTACGCCTACATCTCCCCCACGGCGGAAGGTTATGTCGGCAACATCGTCATGATCCTCGACCTCATCGATCCGGCCAATCCGGTCGAGGTCGGGCGGTGGTGGATCCCGGGGCAGAATGTCGGCGCCGGTGAGGTCTACCCGTGGGACAACTACGTTCAGCCGCGCTGCCACCATCCGCTGCGCATGGGTGACCGTCTCTACGTCAGCTACTGGCATCACGGCATGTTCATCCTGGACATTTCCGACATGAGCCATCCGCGCGCGATCGCGCATGTCAACACCAGCCCGGCCTTTCCGCATCCCACGCACACATGCCTGCCGATTCCGCGAAAGCTGAAGGGGCGTGACATCATGGTGGTGGCGGACGAGGATGTCGCCAAACTCAGGCCGCACGCGCCGGCGTTTACCTGGGTCTACGACATTACCGACGAGACCAATCCGCTGTCGATCGCGACGTTCCAGGTGCCGGGACTCGATCCGGACGGCGCGCCGCAGCCGCCGATGACCGGCTGCCACCAGCCGTCGGAGCGCTTCAAGGGCTCGGTGATCCCGTTCGCGTGGTTCGCGCAGGGACTGCGGCTGGTCGATATCGCCGATCCTTTCGCGCCGAAGGAGGTCGGTCACTTCATGCCGGAACCGGCCGAGGGCGCCGAACGGGCTTCCTCGAACGACGTCACCATCGACGATCGCGGCCTCGTCTATCTGATCGACCGGATCCGCGGCGTCGACATCATCGAGACCAGCGTGTTCTAGGAGATTGCGATGGCCGACAGCACCCGCAGGTCAGAGAAACACTACGCGATCGGCAAGAAGAACCCGAACCTGCCGTTTCATCCCGCGGTGCGCGCCGGCGATTTCATCTTCGTCTCCGGCCAGGTGCCGAAGGACGAGAACAACAACATGATCGACGGCACCATCGAGGTCGAGACGGTGGCGACGCTGAAGACCATCGAGCGCATCATCGCGCACGAGGGCGCTACGCTGCAGGATATCGTGCGCATTACGACCTACCTGCAAGACGTGCGCGACTTCGGCCGCTACAACAAGGCGTTCACCGAGGCGATCGGCGACGCGGTGCTTGCGCGCACCACGGTCGAGGCGCGCGCGGTGATCAACACGAAGATCGAGATGGACGCCATCGTCTACAAGCCGCTCGAGCCCAAGGCTTGACGGAAAGAACAGGGAGTTCCGCCCATGATTAAGCTTCTTGGCCGCGCCACGTCCGGCAACGTGCAAAAGGTGCTCTTCTTCCTCGAAGAGACTGGCACGCCGTACCAGCGCGAGGATTACGGCCGCCAGTTCGAGAACACCGGCACCGTCGAATACAAGGCACTCAACCCGACATCGAAAGTGCCGACGCTGGTTGACGGCGATACCGTGATCTGGGAATCCAACACCATCCTGCGCTATCTGGCCGCGACCTATGCGCCGCAGCTCACCGGCGCCACGCCGGCCGAGAAGTCGCAGGTCGAGCGCTGGATGGATTTCGTGCTGGCCGCGATCAATCCCGGCTACCTCGCCGCTTTCAAGGGCGCCAAGCTGAAGCCTGAGGAACAGCCTGCCGACTATGCCGACCAGATCAAGGACCTGGTCGCGCAGCTCAAGATCGTCGATGGGGGCCTTGCCGGGCACGAATTCCTGGCGCTCGGCAAGCTGACCATCGCCGACATCGCGCTCGGCCCGATCCTCAAGCGCTGCGTCGACTTCAAGATCGACCGCCCCGCGCTTCCGAACGTCGAGCGCTGGGTCGCCGCGCTCTCGGAGCGCCCGGCCTTCCAGAAGGCCACAGGTACGCCGGCCCCCACCAACAAGGCCGCGTGATGATCCGCAAGGTCGCCCTCATCGGCCTGGGGACCATGGGTCCGGGCATCGCCGCGCGGCTGGCGCGCGGCGGCATCGATGTCGCGGCCTACGACAGCGCGTTGGCGGCTATCGAATGGGCGCGCGGCATGCTGGAAATGGCGGCCGGCGTGCTCGACAGGCTCGGCGTCGCCGCGCCCGCGGCAGGTTCCGGCGCCGTCAGCTTCAGCGGCTCCATCGAGGCGGTGGTCGAAGGCGCGGACCTTATCATCGAGAACGTGCCGGAAAACGCCGAGATCAAGGCTTCCGTCTATCGGCAGATCGATCCGCTCATCGCTTCGTCGGTGATCGTCGCCAGCGATACATCCGGCATCCCGATCACGTCGCTGCAGGCGCATATCTCCAACCCGTCCCGCTTCGTCGGAATGCACTGGTCCAACCCGCCGCACATCATCCCGATGATCGAGGTGATCGGCGGCGAGCAGACCGCGCCCGAGACGGTGGCGGCGATCCGCGACCTGATCCGTTCACTGGGCCTGCTTCCGGTGGTGGTGAAGAAGGATGTCGCGGGCTTCGTTGAAAACCGGGTGCTCTATGCCCTGCTTCGCGAAGTCGTGGATCTGGTCGAGCGCGGCGTGATCGAACCGGAGGACGTCGATACCTGCGTCTCCTGGGGCATCGGCTACAAGCTGGCGGTGATCGGGCCGATGGCGTTGCTCGACATGGCGGGCCTGGACATTTACCGTTCCGTTTCCTCGTTCCTGAACGCCGACCTGTCGAACAAGGCGGATGTCGCCCAGCTGGTGCTCGACAAGACCGGCGCCGGCAAGCTCGGCATCAAGTCGGGCGAGGGCATCTACGGTTACACGCCGGAACGCATCCGCGAACTCCAGGCCGAGCGCGCCGGAAAGCTGATCGCGGTGCGCCGCATTCTCGAGGATCAAGGCTAGATGGCCGGCCTCCCCCAGCGCCCCGCTTCAGCGGCCGCATCGCAGCCGGTCCGCATCGGCCGCGCAGGCGACCTTTCGCGTGCCGGTCCAGCTTCCGGGCGTGTCAGGCACCAGGACCGTCCGCGTCTCGTAGGCACGTCCGGCAATGCCGCAATACAGGGCCTCGACCGGCATGTTCTCCTCCTTGTCGTTGAGGATGGTGATCGTGCCCGACTTCGGATCGAGCCACAGCGGCACGGTCGCCTCTGTGCCGGGCGCGATCTCGGCCAGCACGGTCGAGTACCAGTGCGCCAGCGCGGCACTGCAGGAAATGGGGGCCATGCCTGTATTGGCCACGACCAGCGGCATGCTGGTCAGCCCTTCGGTACCTCTGCGCACCTCGATGTGATGCAGTTCGACGGTCGCCGCCGGGCCGGCCACGCATATCATGGTGGAAAGAAAAGACCAGAAACGCTTATCCACCTGGATACCTCGTCCGCATGAAAAAAGAAGACATTCACGGATGTGATAAGTATAAGAAAAATATGGGCAACACAAATATCAATCAATGGAGGTGCAGATGAAAAAATACTTGCTTGCTACGGCCAGTGGCTTGATGCTCGCGACGTTCATGCTGGGCAGCAGCATGGCCGCCGAGGTCAAGTCCATTGCAATCCTGACTCCTGAAGAGGGGACCGACTACGGCTGGAACCAGCAGGGCATCGACGCCGCCAAGGCTGCCGGCGCGGCTGCCGGCGTCGAGGTCAAGGTCGCGCAGGGCTTGGGCTACGGCGACGTGCGCCCGACGCTGCGTGAACTGGCCGAAGACGGCGTCAGCCTGATGATCGCGCATGCCAGCGGCTACAACACGGCCGCCCCCGAGATCGCCGAAGAAACCAAGGTTCCGGTTGCCATCGTAGACACGCCGACCGGCCTGAAGGCCGGCCTGGTCGCCGACTACACGCTGTCCGGCCATGAAGGCGCTTATCTCGCCGGCCGCCTTGCCGCCAAGACCAGCCGCTCGAAGACCGTCGGCATCGTCGTGTCGGGCGAGCCGCCGTCGTGGAACTCTCAGTCCGCCGCCTTCGCGCAGGGCGTCAAGGCCGAGAACCCCGAGGTCAAGATCATCTACGCTGTTATCGGCCCCGCCGCCTATAGCGACGCGGCCGGCGGCAAGCGCGTCACGGAGAGTGTGATCGCCGCCGGCGCGGACGTCATCTTCGGTCAGGGCAACGGCTCCAGTTTCGGCATGCTGCAGGCGGTCGAGACCACCAAGGCAGCCGACGGCGGCAAGGTGATGTTCATCGACGTGATCGGCGACAAGACCGCCATCGACAAGGGCTACCTGCTGTCGTCGGTGGTCTGGAATATCGAGCCGGTCTACGCGGCCATGATCGCCGACCTCAAGGCCGATACGTTCGGCACCAAGAGCTATGCGATCGGCCTGAAGGACGATTCGGTGAAGCTGCTGAAGACGCCGCAAATCCCTGAGGACGTCTGGACTTCGGTGATGGCCGTGCGCGACGAGATCGTCAACGGCACCATCAAGGTCGAGCCGGTCTACGAAGCCACCGCCGTCCGCGCTTTGATGACGGACGTCAAGGAATAGGCATTCCTTGCGCAGGGCGGCCCGTCGGGCCGCCCTGTTTCTTTTCGTCTGGCAATATCCAGGAGGCCGCGATTGTCCCTCGCGCCGGCTCCGGCAATGGCTGAAGCGCCGCCAATCATCACACTCGTCGGTGTCACCAAGACCTTCCCGGGCGTGGTGGCGAACGACAATGTCGACCTCGCGATCCGTGCCGGCGAAGTCCATGTGCTGCTCGGCGAGAACGGTGCTGGCAAGTCGACGCTGATAGGCATGCTCTCCGGATTGCAGCAGCCGGACGGCGGCAGCATTCTGATCGATGGCGTGCAGACCCGTATCGGCTCGCCCCGGCAGGCTCTCGCGCTCGGCATCGGGACGGTCTTCCAACACACCATGCTGGTGCCGACGCTGACGGTCGCGGAAAATCTCCTGCTGGGGGCGCCCTGGTGGCAGAAGCCGAAGAAGGAGGCGCTGCGAAGCCGCGTCGCCGAAATCGCCGGCTCGCTCGGCATCAAGATCGATCTCGACGCGGTCGCGTCCGAGCTTTCGCTCGGCGAGCAGCAGCAGGTGGAGATCCTGCGCGCCCTGCTGCGCGACAGCCGCGTGCTGATCCTGGACGAATCCACGTCGATGCTAACGCCTGCCGGCATCGACGAACTCGGCGCTCTGATGCGGCGCCTGGTCGATCGCGGGCTGGCGGTCATCTTCATCACCCACAAACTGAAGGAAGCGGCGAGTTTCGGCGACCGCATCTCCGTTCTGAAGCTCGGCCGCAAGGTCGGCGAGATCGCACCGGAGCGGTTCCGCGGCCTCGGCGAGGACGAACTGATCGCCGAAATCGTCGGACTGATGTTCGGCAAGCGCGCGGAAGACCCGGAGGAGGGGCATTTTACCGCCCGGATCCTGCCATCCGACGCAGCCACGGTTCTCGAAATCCGCGATCTGGCATTGGCGCCGAGCGCGACGTCGCCCGGCCTGTCGAGCATATCCTTCGATCTGCGGCGCGGCGAACTGTTGGGTATCGCCGGCATCGACGGCAACGGCCAGAAGCAGCTCGCCGAGGTGCTTGCCGGGCAGTTGCAGGCCGACCGCGGCTCCATCAGCTTGGAAGGAAAGCCCGTCGAGGCGCTTTCCGTCGGCGCCCGGCGCGACAGCGGCCTGCGCTACCTGACCGACGACCGTCTCGGCGAGGGCACCGTCGGCAGTTTCCCTGTGTCGATCAACTTCTTCCTGAAGCAGGTGGGCTCTCCGCCCTTCTGGCGCAACGGCATCGAGCAGCGCATGGAGATTGAGCGCCGGGCAACCGACCTGGTGCGCGAGTACGACGTCCGCACGCCGAGCATCAACACCCCGATCGGCCGCCTCTCCGGCGGCAATATCCAGAAGGTGCTGCTCGCGCGCGAACTGGCCGAGGGCGCAAAGGTCGTCATCTTCAACAAGCCGACCTATGGCCTCGATCTAGCCAATACGCTGGCGACCCGCCAGCGCATTCGCGACATCGCCGCCGCCGGCAAGGGCGTGCTGCTGGTCTCGACGGATCTCGAGGAACTGCTCGGCCTGTGCGACCGCATCGCCGTGATGTCCGGCGGCGCGCTGGTCGGCACCGTACCGAACGGCGAGCATGCGCGCACGGAAGTCGGCCGCCTGATGATCGGGCTGGCGGCATGAGCGTCGACACCGCAACCTCTGCCGGCGAAGGCACGATCGCGGAAACCGCTTCCGCGCCGGTGCGCGGCACGCTGTTGCACCGCCTGCTGATGACGATCGGCCCGGTGGTGGCCGCGCTGGTGATCGCCGGCCTGTTGCTGCTCGCCCTCGGCGTCAACCCGCTCACTTACTACGCCTATGTGCTGGAGCGCGGACTGTTCTCGCCGTCGGGCGTTCAGCAGACGCTGACGCGCATGGCGCCGCTGCTGTTTCTCGCCGCAGGCTTGATCATTGCCTTCCGCGCGGGCGTCTGGAATCTCGGCGTCGACGGCCAGTTCCTGCTCGGCGCGGTGACCGCCGCCGCCAGCGCGCCGTGGTTGGCGACCGTCTTGCCCGTGTGGCTTGCGATCGTCGTCGCCTTCGTGCTGTCGACCCTGGTCGCAATGGCGTGGTCGCTGCTGCCGGCTCTGCTGAGGGCATACCAGGGTGTCAACGAGATCATCACCACGTTGATGATGACGTTCCTTGGAACATCGCTTGCCAATGCCATGGTCAAGCTGGTGTTTCTCGACCCCACGACCACGGTTCCGCAGACCCGCACGCTGCCGGTGGAAGACCGGTTGCCGCGCCTGTTCGACACCACGATCAGCAGCGGCCTCATCCTCGC
>JAEUMA010000432.1 GCA_016793565.1 Rhizobiaceae bacterium | reverse complement strand
AAGTGGTCGACTATGCCGGCAAGCAGGGTGATGGCGTGAAGTTCATCAACCGCGACCTCGACCTCGTCGACCGGCTCGGCAATGTCGGCGTGCAAGACGGACTGTTCCTGCTCAACGATGCCGACTCCAAGACCCCCGGCTCACAGAGCGACCGCATCGGCCAGGACTTCCGCGCCGCTCCGGAGAAGAACGTCGCCGGCGAGACCCTGTTCACGGTCACGCTGACCGGCGTGTTCGCCGACGACAGCGCCTGGAACAAGGTCTACAACATCTCCATCATCGGCGGCGGCGACAGCCCCGACATCGACATCGATGTCTCCGGTTCGGCCACCGTCCAGGAGGTTGTGGCCAAGATCAACGCCGCCATCGCCGGCCTGGCGAGCAGCGACGATCCCGAGGTCGCGGCTCTCGCCAACCTGCTCAACGCCCAGGTCGTCAACGAGAACGAGTTCGTGGTCCTCGGTTCGCCGGGCGCCTTCGAGTTCGAAGGTGCGACTGCCGACACGTTCGAGCCGGACAATCCGGGCGACGTGGGCGATGCCGGCGCGCAGGTCTCGTTCGAGGAGCCGGTGGAACTGATCGTTGGTGAGGACGACGAACTCGTCTTCGTCAGCTACCAGAACCGCGACGACAATGAGAAGACCGCTTCCGACAGCTTCAGCCTGGGCCGCACGGCCTATGCCGAGGACCTCGTCGTCAAGCTCGGCGCCGACGGCACCGAACTGGTCGAGGGTCAGCAGTACCGGGTCGATATCGCCAAGCTGAAGGACGGCGACACCGTGTCGCTGACCCTGAACGGGCAGACCTTCTCGGTCACGGTCGGCATCGACAGCGTCGAGGGCACGGTGATCTCCGAGACCACCGAGCATGCCATCCAGCGCCTGATCAGCCAGATCAACGCCGCGGTCGCGGCCGACGACGACAGCGCGATCGGCAACCTCATCGTCCAGGGCGGTTCAATCATCCCCGGCCAGGACATCGTCTCGCTCTTCATCCGTGAAGGCTCGGAAGACCAGGATGTCTACCTCGACGTTCCGGTGGTCTCGATCACCAACGGTTCGGGTGGTGTAAAGCCCGAATGGTCGGTGTCCGACCTGTCCAACACCCGCGTCTCGTTGACCATGTATGACGGCCGCGCGGGCCAGGAGGGCCTGAACGAGGGCCGCAGCCACACCGAGCAGCGTGGCGACGACGGCGATGCCGCGGCCGACTACGGCGACCGCTTCATCACCTTCGAGGGTAAGGAAACGGACGGCGACAACGTCGGCATCAACCGCGCCATCCTGCAGACCTCGGAGGTTCTCGGCGCCAACGAGCGCAGCGTGCTGCAGGGCCTCGACGTCGCGGTGTTCACCGCGGTGGACGGGCAGGGCAACCAGTCCGAGATCCTGATCGACCTCGGCGCGCACGACTCGCAGTTCGACATCTCCTTCGAGGACAGCCCGACCCTGCCGACCAGCGGCGTCTACCTCCGCCTGGCGCACCCGACGGACTGGAACGACGACATCGGCCAGCCGGTGGTCAGCACCGGTGGCGACCGCTTCGCGGCTCTCCACGGCGATGACTTCCTCATCGGCGGCGATGGCAACGACCTGATCGACGGCGGTCTCGGCGACGACAAGGTGCAGGCGAGCCGCGATGCCGGCCTCGGCGACATCCTGAAGGGCGGCGAGAACGTGGTGATCGACGCAACCGGGCGCATCCAGTTCAACCCGGACGGAACGCTGCTTCAGGTGTCGGACGCCAATGGCGACGGCAACCCGAACAATGACGGCCTGACGCTGGTGAAGTTCCAGGACCGCGCGATCTTCGACGAGCGGCTCTTCAAGCCGGCCTCGGCGGGCGGCACCTCCTTCATCATGACGGTGGGCGCGGCTGCGGTTGCCCGGGCAGCAGACGGCACGATCTCGGCGACCTACGAGGTCGACGAGGGCCGTGACGGAACCATCGACTCGCGGGGCACGCTCACCGAGTTCGAGACGGTTCGCACGCTGTCGACCAGCGCGGACGACACGCTCAACGTGATCGCTCTGTCGGACGACACCCAGTCGGGCGCCAATCTGTTCGGCCTCGGCGTGTCCTACGACTTCAACACCGGCCTGCTGACGGCGGACATCAACGATGACGGCGACTTCTCGGACGAGCTGACCGATGGCACCGCGACGTCCTTCGCCAGCTTCTATCAGGGCTTCGAGGAAGTGCTGCTGGGCGCCGGCAACGACATCGTCACCGGCTCGGGCGGAAACGAGACGATCTCGGCCGGTGCGGGCAACGACACGGTCTCCGGCGGCGCCGGCAACGACGTGATCGGCGGCGGCGACGGCGACGATCTGCTCGATGGCGGTGACGGCGATGACTTCATCATCGGCGGATCCGGCAACGACACCATCCAGGGCGGCTACGGCAACGACACCATCCTGGGCGGCTCGGGCGACGACTCCATCGACGATCTCGGCGGTAACGACTCCATCGACGCCGGTGCCGGCAACGACACCGTCAACGATATCGGATCGGCCGACATCATCCACATGGGAGCCGGCGACGACGTGCTCAACCTGATCGGGTCGGCCAGCGTCCGCGCCGGTGAGAACCAGATCATCGACGGCGGAGCCGACGACGATACGCTCAACGTGATTGCCGTCGGCAAGACGGTGGTCGACCAGTCGGACGGCTCGGTCTCGAACTTCGAGACGGTCAACATCGACCTTGGCAACCTCAACGAGGTCACCTTCATCGTCGATCGCGGGGCGTTCATGTCGACCGCAGACGTCAACTTCTCGGTCGTGGGCAGCGGCGACGATGCCTTCGTCGCGGAAGGCAATGACGGCACCAACGACGTCCTGAGCGTCAGCGGGCTGACCTTCAACGATGCGACGGGCCTCTCCTTCGGCGGTTCGGGCGTCAGCGTTTGGGGCAACCTGATCGCGGTCGACGGCCTGTCCGGCAACGACACGATCACGGCCAGCCCCGACAATCTGGGCGAAGTCATGATCGGCGGGCTCGGCAACGACGTGCTCGACGGCGGCAACCTGCGCGGCGACGACATCGAAGAGACGGTGCTTGGCCACATGCTCTTCGGCGGTGACGGCAACGACACCATCTCCGGCAGCGAAGGCAACGACGTCTTCCATGGCGGCAAGGGCAACGACGTGCACGACATGCTGGAGCGGGACGGAAACGACCTGGTCGCGGACGGCAACGACTGGTTCGTGTTCGACTTCGACGGCGACGACAACGCCCCGAACCAGGCGGCCAACGCCAATGCGCAGGACGGCGACGGCTTCGACACGGTCACCGGCTTCACGGTGGGCGAGGACAGCCTGATGCTCCTGATGCGCGAGACGGGCGTAAACTCGATGACGAGCTACCTGCAGAACGCCGGCTCGAAGATCGTGTTCACCGTCGACGGCGCCACCAACCTGGTGGACGTGCAGTTCCTTCTCGATATCGACGGCAACGGTGTCGCGGATGCGGGCATCACGTTCAACGACTTCTTCGATCTCGACGACGGCAACCCGTTCTCCACGACGGCAGCCTTCAACGCGCTCGACGGCGTCGACAACACGGTCACCGTCACCGGTGATGGCGGCAACGGCCTCACCGCCGGCGTCAGCGAGACGGTCACGGTCACCGGCCTTGATGATGCGCAGTTCGGCGGCCTGCTCGGCCAGATATACTACGGGCTGAACTTCCAGGACATCAACCCGTTCGAAGGCCGCGACTACGATCCCCTCGGCGACGGCTTCCTGAGCTAAGCCGCAGCGATACCGAAGAAGCGGAGGCCGCCCCTTGTGGGCGGCCTCTTCTTTTTTCGCGGGGGCGCGCTTCACGGTATTTGCCGGCCTCGCCGACGCGTGCCATGTTGGCCCCGCAACAGAAGCGCCTGGCGAATCCGCCGACGCGTCGCCGACAGGGAGAAGGCCATGGCCAAGGGACAGCTGCGCAGCAACAAGGAAGTCCGCAAACCCAAGAAGGACAAGGTGGCGAAGGCAGCGCCGGTTTCGACCCTAGGTGCCGCGGCCAAGGCGGCGGATGCCGCCAAGAGCGCCAAGAAGAAATAGGTTCCGACGCGCGAAAGCGGGTATTCAGGGGAAGACGGTGCGCGGCGAGAATGCCGCGCACTTTGTGTGGCCTCGGCACGATGTGTTTGGCCCGGTGATGGCGGTGCTGCCGTTCGGCGGTACGAAGAAGTCCAAACACGGCCGCGAGAAGGGCCTTACGGCGCTGCGCGGACTCTCGGTGCTGCGAACGATGGTCTTCCGAGACGACTGAGGTTTCTCGCGGCACCGGGTCGAGCCGCCGGCGGAACGCTTCAGTCCGGCCGTGATATGCCCTACTCCAGCGGCGTCTCGGTCGCGGCGATGTGGACCGCCAGAAGGCAACCGTTCGGCGTGTAGGAGCAATGCTCGGTGCCGTCACGAAGCCAGACGAGGTCGCCCTTGCGGAAGACGCGGCCGTCGTCCTCGATCAACTCGCCCTCCAGGATGAGGAACTGCTCGTCGCCATTATGGCGATGCCGCCGCGTCGTCATGCCGGCCGGCATGCGGTAGACATGAAAGCCGACGCCGAGCGGGAGGTCGTCCTTCAGCTGCAGAACGCTGTCGCCCATCGCCTTGCCGTCGTCGTAGACGAAAGGCTCGTACCGGGCCGAATGGATGTTTGCCACGCGCACGTTGGCATCATCGGTCATCGCCTTCTCCCTCTGTCCGGAACCGGATCCGAGCGTTTCGTATTTCCCGGATGCCGTTGACGTTTGCGGTATTCTAAGCGCTCGCCACGGAAGCGCCAAGATCCGGCCACGGACGTTAAGCCGTGGCCAGTAGAGCAGTGGGATTTTCCTGAGGTGGGCTCTTATGGGAATGGATTTTCTGCATTGGTAAAAATGCAGACGAAACTTCCAAAAAGGGCCCAAAAATAGCGATCGACAAAGTCTAGAAAGTTAATAGATTAACGCTGCAACGGGAGAGAAGCCATGGCCCACGCCGAAGCCGCACAGCACAGAAGTCGCGCCGAGAGGCTTTCGACTCCAGTCGTGGGCAGCGTCGGCCGCAGCATCTCAGCCTATGTGTTCTTCGCTTTGTCGGTTGCGTTCACGGCCGGCCTCGTCGCGGGCGTCATCCACTGATGGTACAGAGACGGCCCCAAACAGTTCGCCGCTTCGGCCAATGACGGCCTGTACCTAGGCCTGATATTTCAGCGCCGTGGCGATGTCGTCATTCGCAGCGTCGCGCATCTCGGCAAGGCTTCGGTTGTCGAGCACTTCTGCTATCGCCTGCCGGACTTCCAGCATCATGTGGCGTACCTGGCAGGTAGCCTCGTCGCAATCGTCGCAAGGCTGGTATTGCGTGCGGCTGGCGCAGGGGAAGGGGGCCAGCGGCCCGTCCAGCACCCGCACGACATGCCCGACCTTGATCTCGCTCGCGGGTCGCGCCAGCCTGTAGCCGCCGTCCTTGCCCTTCCGGCTCTGCACGAATCCGGCGTTGCGCAACTCGCCCAGTATCGCGTCCAGGAATTTCTTCGGTATCTGGTTCGTCGTGGCGATGTCGTTGACGAAGGCCAACTGGCCTGCCGGCAGATGGGCAAGGTGGATCAAAGCCTTCAGTCCGTACTTGCCTTTACGGGTCAGCATGATTGCGCGCTTCTCTGGCGTACGACAGCGACGCTGCCGCCTGTTGCGAGTGCCCGAGACTCGGATATCCCCCCGCGCCCGGACGACGACGAGATTCGATAGCGCCGTCTATAGCGGACGATCGTTGATTTTGCGTCGATTTCGGGGCGCGATCACCGCCGTAAAGCGGCAAAAACACACATGATTCGCTCGCTGTGGCCCTGCAACCACAGGTGAGGCGGTTCTCAGGCGGAATCGGGTCGTGCGAGCAGTATATTCTCGGCCGTGCCGCCTACATCGCGGTACCCGGCCTGCCGGAGGTATCCGAGCAGATCCTCGCGCCAACGCGTCGCGTGAACTGTCTCCAGCAGGATATGCAGAGGCCATAGCGACGCCGGCGCTTCGCGGAAGAACGGCAGCAGCGCCTCGTCCTCGAAACCCTCAACGTCGATCTTGAGGAGGTCGACGCAGGTTACCTTTCGCTCGCGAAGGGCCTCGATCAGCGGAACGACCTCGATCTGCAGCGATGCAACACCCGATGCCGGCCGGCCCGCCATGGTGGCGCTGCCCGCATTGCCGGCGCTCTCCAGATAGAGCGGAGCGGTCTGCCGCGCGGGTCCGACGGCGGCGTTGATGCGGTCGACCTCGCCGAAGCCGTTGATGCGGCAGTTGAAGTCGAGCTTCGCGAAGGTGCGCGGATTGGGCTCGAAGGCGAGGATGCGAGCGCTGCCTCGCGTCCTTGCCGCAACGAACAGGCTGTAGACACCGATATTCGCGCCGATGTCGACAAGGACCATTCCCGGCCGCAACAGAGGGGCGATCAGCGCGCGTTCGTCGCTCTCGGGCAGCTTGTCGCGGCCTATCACCATGCGGTCGCAATGGTTTTCCAATGGATAGACCCGCAGGCGGATGCCGTCGGCCGACACATCGAACGGCCCGGCGAATGAGGCGGCGATGTTCCGTCGTGCCTGCCGCCTTTCCGCTGCCGACAGGGTGCGAGCCGCGGCATGGCGCCAGGCGTCGACCGCTGAAACCGACGGCGCCAGCGCCCCGAAGGGCGAGCGGGTGTCGGGCGGTGTCTCAGCTTCGGTCAAGGGCGAACTCGCTGCTGGCGGCAAGGCGGAAGGGCGTCGTCCTGCAATGGCCAATTGCGCGCCGATCCGCAATCCACTTGCAGCCCCGCCTTGCGTTGACATGCGTCAAGGGGAAGCTGGACCCGGAGGCTAAACTGGGGCAAAGTCCGCCGCAAGCGAACTGGTCCTACCAGATGCGCGAAGCCTTGCGGGACCATCAAAAGGAGGTAGCCATGAACGTCGCCGTGAAACAAGGCACAGGAACTCCGTTCGACCATGGCCGCGTCGACAGGCTGATGGACGAAGCGGGCATCGATATCTTGTTCGCCACGTCCAAGCACAATGTGCAGTATCTCTTGGGCGGTTACCGTTTCATCTTCTTCTCGGCGATGGATGCGATCGGTCACAGCCGCTACCTGCCGGTGGTGGTCTACCAGCGCGGCCGGCCGGAAAATTCCGCCTACGTCGCCAACAAGATGGAGGGCGGGGAGCACGCCAACAATCCGTTCTGGCCGCCCTCGGTACATACCGCCGCCTGGGGTTCGGTGGACGCTGCCCGCATCGCCGTGGACCATGTGCGCAAGCTCGGCGTGACGAAGCCGCGCATCGGCATTGAGCCTTCCTTCCTGCCGGCGGACGCCTACCAGTTGCTCGTCGACGCCCTCGGACGCGAGGCGCTGGTGGACGCCACCGGAATGCTGGAGCGCATGCGCGCCCTGAAGACCCCCGAGGAACTGGAGAAGCTGCGGCTGGCGTCGGAGAAGATCACCGAATCCATGCTCGCGACCTTCGCAGCGAGCCGCGAGGGCTCGACCAAGGGCGACATCGTGCAGCGGCTACGTCGCGAGGAGACGGCGCGGGAACTTCAGTTCGAGTACTGCCTGATCACTGTGGGGGCGAGCCACAACCGTGCGGTCTCCCCGCAGGCCTGGCGGCGCGGCGAAGTGCTGTCGATCGACTCCGGCGGCAATTATCTCGGCTATATCGGCGACCTCTGCCGCATGGGCGTGCTGGGCGAACCGGACGCGGAGCTGAAGGACCTCCTGGCGGAGGTGGACTCGGTCCAGCAGGCGGCGTTCTCGAAGGTCCGGGCTGGCATGCGCGGCGGCGACATGATCGCCCACGCTGAAAGCGCCCTGAAGGCCTCGCCCAGCGCAGCCTTCACCGACTTCTTCGCGCACGGCATGGGTCTGATTTCGCACGAGGTGCCGTTCCTCATGACCAACCATCCGGTCGCCTATGAGGGCGTCGACGGCGACCGGCCGCTGGAGGCCAACATGGTGCTCTCCATCGAGACGACGATGCTGCATCCGAAGCGCGGCTTCATCAAGCTCGAGGATACCGTCGCCGTGACCGATAGCGGCTACGTCATGTTCGGCGAACAGGGCAGGGGGTGGAACCTGGGCGGTTGATACGCATCGGCCGGGAGGGGTATCCCCGCCCGGCCTCCGCTTCGTTCGACCGCTGGAGCGGCTTACCGTTAGATGGAATCGTTCTGCCGGCCGGCATTTGGCTCAAGGTCAAGGGTTTCGGCGATGGCCGTGGTGGTTCCACGGCCGAGGCGGAACCCGATGGATTGGAGCCAAATGCACCCGTGCCGGAGGGTTTCCCGTTGGCGGGCGCCTGCCGCGTCAGCCGGCTTGCCCGATGCACCACATCGGGCCTGCGCCGCCTTCCTTGCAGATCATCTCGCCATCGGAGAAACAGAACTGTTTTGATCTAGCGATAAGCCGCTCTAGCCCTCGAGGTGAGGATCATTTCGAGGGCGGCACCAGCCGGAAATCGGGCAGGTCGCGCAGCGCCAGTTCAGGCCCGGCCGGCGAATAGACGACGAAAAGCTGCATAGGGCCGTCGCCGGTGTTGAGCGTAGAGTGGTAGCGGCTCTCAGGCACGTAGATGGTGCAGCCGGGACCGACCTTCTTCACGACCGGATTGCCCGCCTCGTCCTCCACCATCTGTTCGCCGTTGCCGGAAATCACGAAGATGATCTCCTCGGCGCCGGGATGGTTATGCCGGGTGTGGCCCTGGCCGGCGGCGAGATCGACCACCCCGCCCGAGAAGCGCTCGGCGCCGTTGACCTCCGGGGCGACGGTCAGCGCCAGCCTGCCCCAGTCGAAGGCGAAGGTGTTCACGTCCTTGGGGTAGCGGAACATCTCGTCGGGCTTCGTCATGGCGTATCCTCCTATTTCTTGCTCTTGCGGGTCAGCGCGATCTTCTTGAAACTCGCAGTCTGGTCGCGGATGGCCGCCTCCGCGGGCAGGCGCTCCATGCTGGATGCGCCGTAGAAGCCGTGAAGCCCCTTGCTTCTTTCGAGGATGTACTTCGCGTCCTCCGGCATCGAGATGGGGCCGCCATGGCAAAGCAGGATGACGTCCTTGCGCACCGAGCGGGCCGCGTCGGCGATGGCGTCAATCTCGCCAACGCAGTCGTCCAGCGACTTGGCCGACGTGGCGCCGATGGTGCCGCCCGTGGTGACGCCCATATGCGCGACCACGATGTCGGCGCCGGCCTTCGTCATGGCCCTGGCTTCGTCGGGGTTAAACACGTAGGGCGTCGTCAGCAGGTCCTGCTTGTGCGCGGCCGCGATCATGTCGACCTCGAGCGAAAAGCTCATGCCGGTCTCTTCAAAGCTCTGACGCATCTGGCCGTCGAACAGGCCGATCGTCGGAAAATTCTGGACGCCGGAAAAGCCCATGACCTTCAGTTCGGCCAAGAACTGATCCATCAGGATGAACGGGTCGGTGCCGTTGACGCCGGCAAGAACGGGCGTGTGCTTGACCACCGGCAGCACTTCGCGGGCCATGTCCTTCACGATCTCGTTGGCGTTGCCGTAGGCGAGCAGCCCGGCGGCGGAGCCCCGTCCGGCCATGCGGTAGCGGCCGGAATTGTAGATGATGATGAGATCGATGCCGCCGGCCTCTTCCGCCTTGGCGGAAATGCCGGTGCCGGCGCCACCGCCGACGATCGGGATGCCGCTGGCGATCATCTTGCTGAATTTCTTCAGG
>JAEUMA010000418.1 GCA_016793565.1 Rhizobiaceae bacterium | reverse complement strand
AGCAGAGCGTGGTAATGGCGCGGCTGAAGCAGAAGCGGCAGGTCCTGTCGAACCTCCTCGCCGACGAGGCGATGACGCAGGTGCTGGTGTTCGCCCGCACCAAGCACGGCGCGGACCGCGTCGTGCGCGACCTGGAGCGGGACGGCTTCGAGGCCGCGGTGATCCACGGCAACAAGTCGCAGAATGCGCGCCAGAAGGCGCTGAACGGCTTCAAGGACGGCTCGGTGCGCATCCTGGTGGCGACCGACATCGCCGCGCGCGGCATTGACGTACGCGGCATCAGCCACGTCGTTAACTTCGACCTACCGGACGAAGCGGAGAGCTATGTGCACCGCATCGGCCGTACCGGCCGCAACGGTGCTGACGGCGTCGCCATCACGCTCTGCGACCCGGCCGAGACGTCCAAGCTGCGCTCGGTCGAGCGCATTATCCGCATGAAGCTGCCGATCGCCGCCGACCATACCGGCATGCCGGATCCGGCCAAGGAAGTGCGTGCCGACAACGACCAGCCTCGGCACGAGCGTCAGCCGCATCGCGACGGCGCACCGCGTCCGCAGGGCCGGCCCGCCAAGAAGCATGGCGCTCCCGCCAACGGCGCGCCAGGCCAGAAGAACAAGCCTTTCCGGGCCAAGCGCCGCGGTTTCGGCGGCGGCCGGGCCCAGCGCGCGGCGTAAGCCAACCTTCGGATCGGGGACGGCGGGCTGCTGGGCCGCCGATCCCGGTCCGTGGTCCATTGATAATCCACTGTCGCAAGTTTACGGCGGCCGGGGCTCGAAGTCCCGGCCGCCTCTTTGTCTGGAACCCGTCCGATGGCAGGTATCGTCGCGCTAGCGATCAGCTATGTCCTGTCGCAATTCTACCGATCGTTCCTGGCTGTCCTCACGCCGGCGCTGTCGGTCGATCTCGCGATGACCAAGACGGATCTGTCGCTGGCCTCCGGCGCCTATTTCTTCGCCTTCGCCTTCGCGCAGTTCGGCGTGGGCGTGTCGCTCGACCGGTACGGCCCGCGCTATACCGCCGCGATCCTTCATGCGGCCGGCGCGGGGTTGGGGGCGATGTTGTTTGCCGCGGCAACCGCCCCATGGATGATCACGCTGGCCATGGCACTGATCGGGCTCGGCTGCGCGCCGGTAATGATGGCGCTGCTGGTCATTTTCGCTCGCACCTTCTCGCCGGCGCGTTTCGCGGTTCTGGCGTCATGGATGGTGGCTTTCGGCACCGCTGGCAACGTGATCGGCGCGGCGCCGCTGGCTGCGGCAGCGGGGGCCTTCGGCTGGCGACCGGTGATGGCAGCGCTGGGCGTGATAACGGTGCTAGTTGCCCTGTCGATCGTGCTTCTGGTGCGTGACCCGGCTCGTTCGCAGGAACAGTCCGGCAAGACCGGGCTTTCGGGTTATCTGGAGCTTCTGCGCATGCCGGTGCTGTGGGCGATCATCCCTCTTACCGCCATCAACTATGCTCCGGTCTCCGGCATTCGCGGCCTGTGGGCAGGACCCTACCTTGCCGACCTCTACGGCGCCGACGCCATGATGATCGGGCGCGTGACGCTGTTCATGGCGCTTGCCATGGTGGCGGGCGCGCTTGCCTACGGACCGCTGGACGTGTGGTTCGGAACGCGCAAATGGGTGGCCGTCGGCGGCAATGCCGTCAGCCTGGCTGCGCTCGTGTTCCTCGCCTGGCAGCCGGCGCCCAGCCTTGTCGTCGCGTCTCTTCTTTTGATGGTGATAGGGGTGGCGGGCGGCAGCTACGGCCTGCTGATGGCGCATGCGCGCGCCTTCGTGCCCGCCCGCCTGACCGGCCGTGGCGTTACGCTAATGAACTTCTTCGCCATCGGTGGTGTCGGAGCGATGCAGTTCGCGACCGGAGCGGTTGTCGGCTCGACGGCCGTGGCGGGCGACCCCGCCGCCGCCTACAGCGCGCTGTTCGGCTTTTATGCACTGCTGCTGGCGGCGGCCTTGGCGATCTACCTTTTCGCGCGAGACGCGCCGCCCGAAACGCACCTGCGCTCCGCTGTCGACTGAGGCGGTCGGGGCATCAGTCGCGCGGCTTGCGCGCGGGGGCGAGCGGCCGGCTGTCCCAGCGTGTGATACGGTGGATGATGAAATAGCGCCAGGCGAAGGGCAGAATGCCGAGCAACTTGAGCGGCCAGTTGAGCCGTTTCGGGAAGGAGATCTCGAAGCCGCCGCTGCGAATGCCCTGAGCCATGCGTCCAGCGGCGTCGTCGGCGCCGATCATCGCGGGCATCGCGAAGTCGTTCTTGCGGGTGAGGGGCGTGTCGACGAAGCCGGGATTAATGACCTGGATGCGGATATTGAGCTTGTCGAGATCGTGTTTCAGCGCCTCGGCCAGGCTGTTGAGCGCCGCCTTGGAGGCACTGTAGGAGGCCGCGGCTGGCCATCCGAAATAGGCGGACGCCGATCCCACGACTACGATGTGGCCACGACCGCGCGAGCGCATGCGGTCGAGTGCCGGCACCATGCCATAGACGACGCCGAACAGGTTGATCTCGAACGTCTTGACGACATTGGAGGCGTCCAAGCGTTCGCCGCGGGTCGGAAAGTAGGTGCCGGCGTTGAACACCGCCAGCACGATTGGGC
>JAEUMA010000362.1 GCA_016793565.1 Rhizobiaceae bacterium | reverse complement strand
TCGGCCTTGTCGATCAGCTCGACCAGGTGCTGCGTCGGAAACTGAGTGCGCTGCAACTCGATTCGGTTCTTCTCCGGCTTCTCGAGCTCGACATCGAGCCCCGACGTTTCGCGCGTCGCCGTGCCCTTGACCTCGCGGTCGAGGTTCTGGTCGATGAAGGACTTGGTCACGAAGCTGAAGGTCTTGCCTTCAGCGTCCTCGAAGGTGGTGGTCTGCTGGTCCGTCATCCGCGACATCTCGTTCGTGTTGATCTGCGTCACGAAGCGGAACTTGACCGTATAGCCCTCGCAGGCCGAGCCGTTGAACTCGTAGACCATGCGGCCCGTGAGCGCGGTGATCCCGGACCGGTCGCTGGCGTGATCGAGCGAGAGGTCGTAGACAGCGCGGTGGGGCATCAGCACGGGCGCCGCGACGGCCGGCGAAAGGGTGAGCGCCAGGCAGGAGACTGTCAGCGAAAGGCGCGCACGGCGCATGGGCGAACTCCGGTAAACCACCGCCGCCAACATAGAAAAAGTCGTGGCGGAAGCGAGGCAAAAAAAGCACTTTCCTCCGGACAACCATACGCATACCAGAGACAGCCGCAACTGGAAGGGGTGGAGAATGACCGAGACCGCGGAACAAAGACTGGCGAAGCTGGGCGTGACGCTGCCCGTGCCCGCGGCTCCGGCCGCCAACTATGTGCCCTACCGACGCAGCGGCAACCTGCTCTACACATCCGGCCAGGTGCCGATGAAGGACGGTAAGCTGGCCGGCGCGGGCCTGCTCGGCCGGGACCTCGACGTGGCGGCCGGACAGGAAGCCGCGCGCATCTGCGCTATCAACGTGCTGGCGATCGCGAAGGCGGCCACGGGCGACCTCGAAACCATCCGCCAGGCGGTGAAGGTCACCGTCTTCGTCGCCTCGGCGCCGGACTTTTCGCAGCAGCATCTGGTCGCCAACGGCGCGTCGGACTTCATCGTCGCCGTGCTGGGCGAGCGTGGCCGGCATGCACGCTCGGCGATCGGCATGGCCTCGCTGCCGCTCAACGCGGCCGTCGAGGTCGAGGCGATCTTCGAGATCGCCTGAGGCAGATATGAACGGGCTTTCCTGGCTGACCGCGCAGCCCATCGCTCACCGCGGGCTGCACGACATGAACCACCGCGTCTGGGAGAACACACTCCCGGCGTTCCAGCGCGCGATCGAACACGGCTACGCGATCGAATGCGACGTGCACCTGACGAGCGACGACCAGTTGGTCGTCTTCCATGATGACCAGCTCGACCGGCTGACCGGCGATAAAGGTTATATCTGGCAGCGCACGTCAGCCGAGATGCAGGCCATGCGGGTCGGAACGACACAGGACCACGTGCCTTCGCTCGCCGCGCTGCTCGACCTCGTCGACGGACGCGTTCCGCTGGTCATCGAGGCGAAGGGCATACCGGGCCACGACACCGGCCTAGTGGCGCGCGTCGGCGAGGCGCTGGCGTCCTATCGCGGACCGGTAGCTCTGATGTCGTTCGATCATTGGCTGGTCCGCGATTTCACCCGCGACGCCCCGGGCATACCATGCGGACTGACCGCTTGGGGCAACGAGCCACATCAGGTCGAGGCGCATTTTGCGATGCTGGCGCATGGCATCAATTTCACCTCCTTCAGCATAACGCATCTGCCCAACCCCTTTGTCACCTTCCTGCGCGAAAGGCTGGGCATGCCTGCGATCAGCTGGACCATCCGCACGCCCGACGACGTGCGCGCCAGCCTGGCTCATGCGGACCAGATGACTTTCGAGGGCTTCCTTCCCGAGGACAGCGCGCTGGTGAGCTGAGGCCCTTGTCCGCCGTCCCGGACGGCGTAAGTAAGACGGCATGAGCGGTGACCCCGATCCATCGAGTTCCGGCCCCGGCGAGTTGTTCGTCAGGGCCGTCGACCGCGTGGCCGATTTCAGCCGCGAGGAATGGACGGCTCTGCGCGCCACTTCGCGCTACGGTGGCGCAGACAACTACAACCCCTTCGTTTCGTATGATTTCCTCCTCGCGCTGGAGGAATCGGGATGCGCCGTCCGCCGCACCGGCTGGCAGGGGCATCATGTGCGGCTGGAGGCGGCCGACGGCAGCTTGGCGGGTGCCGTTCCCTGCTACCTGAAAACGCATTCGCAGGGCGAATACGTGTTCGACCACGGCTGGGCCGACGCGTTCGAGCGGGCTGGCGGCAGCTATTATCCCAAGCTGCAGGCGTCCGTGCCGTTTACGCCGGCAACGGGGCCGAGGCTGCTCACAGCCCGGGAGCTCGACGAGACCGGCGTGCGCCGCGCGCTGGCCGCCGGCCTCAGAGGCGTCGCGGAGGCCGTCGACGTTTCCTCGGCGCATGCTACCTTCGTAACCGACGAAGACATGGATGCGTTGGCCGGCGCGGGCTTCCTGCGCCGCACGGACCAGCAGTTCCACTTCTTCAACGAGGGCTACTCCACCTATGACGATTTTCTCGGCACGCTCGCCTCGCGCAAGCGCAAGGCGCTGAAGCGGGAGCGCCGCGAAGCGCTGGCGCACGGCATCGAGATCGAGTGGCTCACCGGCCGCGACCTGACGGAACGCGTCTGGGACGACTTCTACGCCTTCTACATGGATACCGGCGGCCGCAAATGGGGCCGGCCCTACCTCAACCGGAAGTTCTATTCGCTGATCGGCGAGCGCATGGCCGACGACGTCCTGCTGGTCATGGCCAGGCGGGCGGGCCGATACATAGCCGGCGCCATCAATTTCATCGGATCGAACACTCTTTACGGCCGCCACTGGGGCTGCATCGAGGAGCATCCCTTCCTGCATTTCGAGGTCTGCTATCATCAGGCTATCGACTTCGCTATCGCCAAGGGGCTGGCGGTGGTCGAGGCCGGCGCGCAGGGCGAACACAAGCTCGCCCGCGGCTATCGGCCGGTGACCACGCAGTCGGCGCATTTCATAGCCCATGAAGGGCTGCGGCGCGCGGTTGCCGACTACCTTGCACGCGAACGGCGCGAGGTGGAGCACATGGGCTCCATCCTCGACGAGCACACGCCCTTCCGGAAAGGTGAGTTGCAAGAGCATGCGCCTGCCGGTCGCGCCAGCCAGCGCGATGAGGATGGCTGAAACCGGGTTGACCACAGGGAATGCGGCGATGAGTATGCGCGCCGCATCGACGAGACGAGGTTCCCATGGCTGCGGCCTATGACGACACGAACGTGTTCGCCAAAATCCTGCGCGGCGAGCTGCCGGCGCACAAGCTCTACGAGGACGAGCAGACGCTGGCGATCATGGACATCATGCCGCGCGGCGACGGCCACTGCCTCGTCATCCCCAAAGAGCCGTCGCGCAACATCATGGATGTCGAAGTTCGCGACCTGGAAGCAGTTGCCAGAACCGTGCAGAAGCTCGCGCGCGCGGTCGTGAAGGCGTTCGACGCCGAGGGCGCCACCATCCAGCAATTCAACGAGACGGCCGGCGGCCAGGTCGTCTTCCACCTGCATTTCCACGTCATCCCGCGTTTCGATGGCGTGGCGCTCAAGCCCCACACGGGTCAGATGGAAAAGCCTGAGGTGCTTGCCGCCAACGCCGCGAAGATCCGGGCTGCACTCGGCTGAAGCCGCGCCCGAATCAGACACCGAGCCAAAGTCCGAGCGCGAGCACGACCTCGGCTACGGCGATACCGAGCAGCATCTTTCGCCGGGCCAGGAGAAAGGCTGCGAACCCTAAACCTGCCGCGCCGAGCCGCAGGGCCAGCGGCGTGTCGGCGAGCGCTCCGGTTGGAAACACGATCAGGTTGCCGATGACGGCAGCCACCAGCGCCGTCGCCACAGCCCTCACCGCCACCAGCGCCTCGGAACGTTCCGAGATTCGGCCGCCGAAGTAGACGCCGAGGAAGCGCCACATGTCGGTCGCCAGCCAGCCGGCGATCAGGATGAACAGATAAGGCCACCACCAGGCGTCGATCGAATGGAACGTCACGCGGGCCGCCTCCGCGCGCGCAGCCGGTGCATCACGTAGGCTCCCGCGCCGCCGGCGATGCCGGCGACCAGCAGATCGAATCCGGGCACGAGGACGTGCATGACCGGTCCAAGCACAAGCCCGAACGCCATGGCGAAATGCGCCGCGCTCTCACGCGCCGAGCCCCACAGTGAGGTGAGGAAGTACATCGGCGTCAGCAGGAACAGCGCCGCCAGCACGCTATCGGGCAGCCGGTCGGCGACGGCGTAGACGACAGCCACCACTCCCATGTTGAACAGGACCAGGGTGGAGCCGAGGGCGCCATAATATGTCGTCCGCATCGTTCTTGGCACCCGCGGCAGCCGCTCCATCGCCAGCACCCAGGACGTTACCGCCACGCAATGCGACAGGAGGTAGAGAACCCATTTTCGCGTATGCGGGCCGCGCAGTTCCGGCATCAGCGCCACCACCATCGGCATCAGCCTGACCGACGACAGCGCCACCGCGAACGCGGCCGCCGGCAGCGACGCGCCGGAAAGGATCGCACCCACCAGCACCACTTTCGCCGGCAGGGCCCAGACGATTCCGGTCATGAAGACCGTCTGGGTCAGCGAAAATCCCGCCTCCTTCGCCAGTCCGGCGAAGCCGATAAACGCGCTGGAGAGAATGAGGCCAGGGATAGAAAACGCCGCCAGCATGCCGCGGCCATACCAGTAGGCCGTTCGACCGGAAGGTGGAGAATTCGAGGGGGGCTCGTCCATTGCTTCACCGCCACCATACGGCCCGTTCGCGCGACGTCAAACGGCGCGACGGACCCCTGCCCGTCCCGCCTTTCGCTCACCCAGACATGACAACGCCGCCCGGAGGCGGCGTCCTCATGCGCGGCAGAAGATCGGCCGGTGTCAGCCCTTGCGGGGCAGTTGGGGCACAAGCGACCGCTTGGCGCTGTCCTTGGCATTGGAAGACTTGGCCTTGGGCGCCGGCTTCTTGACGGCCTTCGCAGTCCGCTTGCGCACCGGCTTTTCGGGGTCTTCCTTCTTCGGCTTCACCGGCACGTCGTCGGCGACCGCATCGAGCTTGAGGCCCGTGGTGCCGTCGTCCTTGCGGTCGACCGTGACCCGAACCGTGCCGCCCTTGCGCAGCTTGCCGAAGAGCACCTCGTCGGCGAGCGGCTTCTTGATGTGCTCCTGGATGACGCGGCCCAGCGGACGCGCGCCCATGCGCTCGTCGTAGCCCTTGTCGGCCAGCCAGGCGATGGCCTCGTCGGCGAGGTCGAAGGTCACGCCGCGTTCGGAAAGCTGCGCCTCCAGCTGCATGACGAACTTCTGCACCACCTGATGCACGACCGGCACCGGCAGCGAGCCGAACGGGATGATGGCGTCGAGCCGGTTGCGGAACTCCGGCGTGAACATCCGGTTGATCGCCTCCATGTCGTCGCCTTCGCGCTTCGTCGAGCCGAAGCCGATGGCCGCGCGCGCCATGTCAGCCGCGCCGGCATTGGTGGTCATAATCAGGATGACGTTGCGGAAGTCGATCTGCTTGCCATTGTGGTCGGTCAGCTTGCCGTGGTCCATCACCTGCAGCAGGATGTTGAACAGATCCGGATGCGCCTTCTCGATCTCATCGAGCAACAGCACGCAGTGCGGATGCTGGTCGACGCCGTCGGTGAGCAGACCGCCCTGGTCGAAGCCGACATAGCCGGGCGGTGCGCCGATCAGCCGCGACACCGTGTGCCGCTCCATATACTCCGACATGTCGAAGCGCAGCAGCTCCACGCCGAGCGAAGCGGCGAGCTGCTTGGCAACTTCGGTCTTGCCGACGCCAGTCGGGCCGGAAAACAAGTATGATCCAATCGGCTTCTCTGGCTCGCGCAGGCCCGCGCGGGCGAGCTTGATCGAGGAGGACAGCGCCGTGATCGCGGTATCCTGACCGTAGACGACGCGCTTGAGCTCGGCTTCGAGATTGGCGAGGACCTTCTCGTCGTCGGCCGACACCGTCTTCGGCGGAATGCGCGCCATGGTCGCGATCGTCGCCTCGATCTCCTTGATGGTGATCGTCTTCTTGCGCTTGTTCTCCGGCAGCAGCATCTGCGATGCGCCGGTCTCGTCCAGCACGTCGATCGCCTTGTCGGGCAACTTGCGGTCGTTGATGTAGCGCGCCGACAGTTCCACCGACGCCTTGATCGCCTCGTTCGTGAACTTCACCTTGTGGAAGTCCTCGTAATAAGGCTTCAACCCCTTCATGATCTCGATCGCATCGTCCACCGAAGGCTCGTTCACATCGATTTTCTGGAAGCGCCGGACGAGGGCCCGGTCCTTCTCGAAGAATTGCCGGAACTCCTTGTAGGTGGTCGAGCCGATGCAGCGGATAGCGCCCGACGACAGCGCCGGCTTCAGCAGATTGGACGCGTCCATCGCACCGCCGGACGTAGCGCCGGCGCCGATCACCGTGTGAATCTCGTCGATGAAGAGGATGGCGCCGGGATACTCCTCCAGCTCCTTGACGACCTGCTTCAGGCGCTCCTCGAAATCGCCGCGGTAGCGCGTGCCGGCCAGAAGCGTGCCCATGTCGAGAGCGAAGATGGTCGCGTCGGCCAGCACCTCCGGCACGTCGCCTTCGACGATTCGCTTGGCCAACCCCTCGGCGATAGCCGTCTTGCCGACGCCCGGATCACCCACATAGAGCGGGTTGTTCTTGGACCGACGGCACAGCACCTGGATCGTGCGGTTGATCTCCGACGAACGCCCGATCAGAGGGTCGATCTTGCCGCTGCGGGCCTTGCGGTTGAGGTCCACGCAATAGGCGGTGAGCGCGTCCTGCGGCTTCTTCTTGCCGTCCTCGCCCTCGCCGCCGGCGGCACCGGACTGCTCCTCCTCCGCGCCTCGCGGCGTCCGCGATTCGCTGGCGCCATGGCGCTTTGCTATGCCGTGGCTGATGTAGTTGACCGCGTCGTAGCGGGTCATCTGCTGTTCCTGCAGGAAGTAGGCAGCGTGGCTTTCGCGCTCGGCGAAGATCGCCACCAGCACGTTGGCGCCCGACACCTCCTCGCGCCCGGATGACTGGACGTGGATCACCGCGCGCTGGATGACGCGCTGGAACCCCGCCGTCGGCTTGGAATCCTCCTCATATCCGGTGACCAGGCTGTCGAGCTCGGAATCGATGTAATGGAGGACGGTTTCCTTGAGTTCGGGCAGATTGACGTTGCACGCGCGCATGACGGCGGCGGCGTCCTGATCGTCGATCAGGGCGAGCAGGAGATGCTCGAGCGTCGCGTATTCGTGCCTCCGCTCGTTCGCGAAGGTCAGTGCCTGGTGGAGAGCCTTTTCCAGGCCCGGGGAGAACGCCGGCATAGTTACCTCACTTCTTCTCCATCACGCACTGCAGCGGGTGCTGGTGCTGACGGGCAAAGTCCATGACCTGGGACACTTTCGTCTCGGCCACCTCGAATGTATAGACGCCGCACTCCCCCACCCCGTGGTTGTGCACGTGCAGCATGATACGGGTCGCCGCCTCCCGATCCTTTTGAAAGAACCTCTCCAGGATATGAACCACGAACTCCATCGGCGTGTAGTCGTCGTTGAGGATCAGCACACGATAGAGGCTGGGTTTCTTGGTCTTCGGTTTGGTGCGCGTGATGACCGCCGTGCCGCGGCCCGGGCCGTTGCCTCCGCTCTCGCCGCCCGACATCGTCGCCGCGTCCCTCTTCGGGAAAACACCGCCGCTCTTCACAAATTCCTCGCCTCTCACGAAACGTCGCCCAAGCACCCTGATGTAGGTGGTTCGGCGCAGATTTTAAGCCCTTCTGTTTCAGTGACAATATGTGTCGGCATCGTGGCGCTGCGAAATCGATCGACGGCGAGCGGGCGTGTTGAGCGCCGAAAAGCAGAAGGCCCGGCCGCATGGGCGGCCGGGCCTTGTGGCGAAAGCATGCGCGCTCGCGGAATTCTGCGGCTAAGCCCGCCGTCACTTCGCCCTGGCGACGATGGTCTCGAAGGGCTTGTAAGCCTCCTTCGCCATCTCGGTGTAGAGCTCGCTCATCTTGGTGGCCTCCGCCACGAAGCTTTCGTAGGCGGACTTGGCATAGTCGGTCTGCACCTCGATCGCCTTCTCAAGCGACTTGGCGGCGAACAGCTTCTCCAGCGTGGCGCTGCCGGTCTCGTAGCTCTTCTTGGAGTAGTCGGTCGCCTCGGCCGCGATGGCCTGCGCGCCCTTGGTCAGCGCGGCCATGCTCTTCAGGCTGGTGTCCATGAATTCCTTGCCGTATTTGCCGGCGTCTTCGAAGGTCTGGGTCATTTCGGGCATTCCCTTCCGTTAGGTGATGCGCAGGGGCTGCGACGCACATTATTGTGCAATGCATAGTTATTTATTGTGCAATGCACAAAAAGTCAATCCTGCCGCAACGGCTACCGGACCGCGGCGCCAGACCGTCATCCGGTCGGATTTGAATCAAGCCCGCACATTTCCGTGAACGCTCTGGTTACCATAAACGGATTGGTAACGCTGATCGCCTTAGGTTGGGCTCCGATGAGGCAGGAACCTTTGCCGCCTCGCGGATGCAACAAGAATTCAAAGGAAGTAACAGTGCGTGAAGCGTTGAACGGCGGCCGTTTCCTGAAGTTCCTCAACTGCCGCGTGATCGCCGCCTGTGTGGCGGCTACCCTGATGGCGGCGGTCGCGCCGGCATCGGCGGCAAGCTCCAAATATGCAGCGATCGTGGTCGATGCCCGCACCGGCAAGACACTGTTTTCCGCAGCCTCGGACGAACAGCGCTATCCCGCCTCGCTGACCAAGATGATGACGCTCTACATGACCTTCGAGGCGCTCGAAGCCGGGCGAATCAAGAAGACCACTCCGGTGCCGTTCTCTGCCCAGGCCTCCGCCAAGCCGCCAACGAAGCTCGGCGTGCGTCCGGGAGGTTCCGTCAGCGTCGAGACCGCGATCTACGGCCTGGTCACCAAGTCGGCCAATGACGCGGCGGCGGCACTCGGCGAACTGCTCGCCGGTTCGGAACAGGCCTTCGCCCGAAAGATGACCGCCAAGGCGCGTGCGCTCGGCATGAGCCGCACCACGTTCCGCAATGCGTCGGGCCTCCCGGACGCCAACCAGAAGACGACGGCGCACGACATGGCCATCCTCGGCCTGGCGCTGCGTCGCGACTTTCCGCAGTACTACGCCTATTTCTCGACCAAGTCCTTCACCTACGGACGGCAGAGGCTGGGCAACCATAACCGCCTTCTCGGCCGCGTGAAGGGCGTCGACGGCATCAAGACTGGGTATACTCGCGCCTCGGGCTTTAATCTGGTCACTTCCGTGCAGGACGGCGACCGCCGGCTGGTAGCCGTTGTGATGGGCGGCACCAGCGGCCGCGCCCGCGACGACCACATGGCTGAACTGATCAAGACCTACCTGCCCAAGGCTGCGACCCGTGGCGGCGCGCCTCTCGTTGCAAGCGCCTCGGGTGGCAAGACGTCGGCCATGGACACGCTGGCCAAGGTTCTTTTGCCCAAGCGCAAGGCGCCGACCCCGCAAGCGAAGCCGGAAGTCGAGGAATTCCAGGAAGTGGCCGTGGCCGAGCCCGAGATGCAGCCGCTGACGCGTGCGGAGGAAGAGACGCTGGAGGAGCCTCAGGCAGCCGAGCCGATGCCAGCCGTCGAGCAGGCCTTTGCGGAACCCACGCCCGCCCCAGCCCCGTTGCCCGCCAAGAAGTCTACGAAGGCCGCCAAGGCGGCGGTGGAGGTCGACCCGGTGCAGACCGCATCCGTGCCTGCAGGCTGGGCGATTCAGGTCGCATCCTCGCCCAGCGAGCCGGAGGCGCGCCAATCACTCGACCGCGCCAGCAAGCAGGCTTCCAAGCTGCTCGCCTCCGCTTCTCCGTTCACCGTGCCGTTCGAGAAGGGCGGCGTGACCTACTACCGGGCCCGCTTCGGCGGCTTCGCCTCCAAGACAGCGGCCTGGAATGCCTGCGGCGCGCTCAAGAAGAAGAAGATCGATTGCTACGCCGTGCAGCAGTAGGCCTGCCGGCGCACCTGTCAGTGTGAGTACCGCGTTCTAGGAGTTCGAGTTGTGATCGGAGAGAAGGACGTCCTTGGCTTCGTTGATCCGCGCCGCAAGGAACGAGGTCCCGCCGAGGTCGGGGTGCAGGCGCTGCATCAGGCGGCGATGCGCCTTGCGGACATCCGCCGGGGCAGCCCCCGGTTCAAGACCAAGGACCTTGTAGGCCTCCTCCTTAGTCATGGCGCCCGTGCCTGGCGCGCGTCCCTGCCGCCCGCCACCGTCCGTATCCGTGTGTTTGCGCCAGACGGGAAAGCGGCCATCAAGATACGTTTCTAGGAGCTGCCGGCTCTCGGAATCGCCGCTGACGTCCTGCATCAGTTGCAGGAGTTCAGGCAGACCCATCGCGCTCAGCATCTTGCCCTCGTGCCGGCCGGCAAGCACGAGCCCTTCCAGGCCGCCGCTGTCGTGGTCGAGTTCCATCTCCAGCGCGGCGGTGCGCACGGAGGACTTGCCGCCCGGCGTCTTCACGGCGGCGCGGCGGCGCGCGGTGGCCGTGTAGAGGCCGATCGCCGCCGTCAAAAGCATGCCGCCAAGACCTGCCCGGCCCAGCACGATCATGACGGCGCCGGCGGCGCCCAGCAGCAACGGTCCGACCAGGCGCAGCGATTGCGCCAGCCGCGCCGCATCGGCCTTGGCGAGCGCGTAGAGAAGGCCGAGCAGCACCGCCAGCCCGACGAAGACGGCAAGCACTATGCTCATCTGCGTCCGCGCAGGTTCTCGATCATCAAAAAATCCTCCGGCCGGCCGCGGCTCTCCAGGGCAGGCACGCCGCCTGTCGCATAGACCGCGACGGACGACAACAAGCTCGCCAGCCGCGACGCCGAATCGCGGTCGAAACGGAACCAGGCGCCACGCGACAGCCGCGCCATGTCCTTGAAGGCCTTCTCGGCCACGGGCTCGCGCCCTTCCTGGAAGACGAATATTGGCGTGCCCAGCAGACCGAGACGGCCGGCCTTTTCGGAAAGGTCGTCGACCGGCTCCTCCATCGCATCGCCGATATAGACTAGGGCCTTTACCCGCGCGCGCTCGCTTTCCTTAAGCGTATTGGCAAGCACCCTGCCGATCTGCGTGTGGCCGCCGCGACAGTCGATGCGCGCCATCAGGTCTTTCAGCGAACCCGTATCCTCGACGAACCGGGAAGCGCGGCATTCGCCCAGCCCGCGGAAATAGACGAGCTGAACGCTGAGGGCTCCTGTCCGGCCGACAGCGTCGAACATCTGGCCTTGCAGCGTGCAGGCCAGATCCCACGTCGGCTGACGGCTCATTGTCGCGTCGAGCGCAAGCACCAGCCGGGCCGCCTCCGCCCGCCGCTGCGTCAGGCTGCGGACCTGGTCGAGGAAAGCGGCGACGTCGCTCGGATTGGAACGTTGGCCCTGCAGCGCGCCGCCTTGCGCGCGTGACAGCGCTTTCTTTTCATCTCCCATCGTCACAAGATGTGGCGAGGCGGACGGCCTTGCAAGCCCGAAGGCGACTGCACCGTGCTAGCGAACGAATATGTCCGGCAGGTCGATCGGCCGGTTGACGATCTCCGCGAACCGTCGGCGCGCATCCGCCCGGCGGCGCCCGATGTCGTCGGTCGGCAGCCGTAGCGCCGTCACGAGGCTCTCGATCTCGGCGCGGGCGGCAAGCTGGGAACGGCTGGGTCGCCCATCCGGCGAGTGCAGTTCGAACGGGTCTACCGCAGTCAGCCCGAGCGCGAACAGTTCGCGGTAGGCCACGCGCTCGGTGACGCCGTCGGCCAGGCGAAAGCCGAGCTGCATCGAAAGCTGGCGCAGGCAGGCATCCACCTTATGCTCGTTGCGCGAGGTGATGCTCGACATGCGGTTGCGGACCACGATCCAGTCGAGCAGCCTGTTGTCTGCGAGCCGCCGCTGCCTGCGCGCCTCGCGCACGGCGTCGGCATATTGCGAAGGCTCGACCACACGGACGGTCGCCGGGTCGATGCGGGCCAGCACGTCGAAGTCGATGAAACTGTCGTTCATCGGCGTGACCAGCGTGTCGGCGATGCGGTGCGCGAGCCGGTTGAGGTAGGTGTCAGCGCCGGGCGTATCGACGACGATGAAATCGCAGCCCCCCAGCGCGGATAGGGCATCGGTAAGCTGGTGCGTCTCGATGCCCTGCGCGTCTGCGACGCGTTCGCGCTGCGCGGGCGAAACATGAAAATGCGCCGGCACCGGAAGCTGCGCGCGATTGTCGCGCGCCCAGCGCCGCCTGTTTTCGACGTAGCGGGTCAGGGAAAGCTGCCGGCCGTCGAGATCGACCGTGCCCACGCTGTGCCCCGAGCGCAGCAGCGCGACGGCCAGATGCATGGCGAGCGTGGACTTTCCTGAGCCGCCCTTCTCGTTTCCGCAGACGATGACATGGGCCGGCGATCCGCCGCGCGCCGGTCCGAAGGTGGAATGCAGCATGTTCTGGAACCCGAAACGCCAATCCAGACGCGTCTTATCCGCGCAAAGCACACACCTGCGCAACGACAAGCTTAACGTTTGGTAAATTGGCGCGGTATCGTCAGAGCAATCCTAGATCGGCGAGCTCGCGCCGCAGCTGCGGCGGCACCGCCATCATGCCGGCCTGTCCGTGGCGGAGGTCCGCCGGCGCCTCGCCCGGCTTCAGGTACCGCCAGCCCTGAAAGGCGCGCCGCGGCTGCCATTCGGTCCGCCTTACGGCCGGGTCCAGCACCAGATGGCATCGCGAGATGCCTTCGTCGTCGACGAAAGGCCGGATATCGACGATTTCCTGACGGCACTGCACGTTGCCCTTGATCACCCAGAAGAGCGAACCGCCATCGACAATCTCGTCCCGCCTGGTCGGGATCATCCGCGTGATATGAGAATGTTCCAGCGGTTCGCCCGCGCGGCTCTTCTCATCGAGGCGGAAGGCGATCCACTCCTCGAGGTCCTCGACGCTGTCGCAGCCGACACAGAGTTTCAACATGTTGAGAGCCATGCCGCTATCGTTTAGCCGCGCGGCACGGAAGGTCAACGACGAACGGATTTCTCCACAGGGTGACGTGATCCCGTTCACGGCCAGGGCTGGGGCTGCGTCGCCGTGAAGCTAGACCGCGTCGAGCAGGCGTCGACGATCGCCTCCAGCCTCGGCCGTCCGCGCCAGGGAAATCCGCCACGCACGTCGGTCCAAAGCAGGAAGGACGCGAGCGAAACGTCTTGAACGCTCAGGCCGTCCGGCCGGAAGCCGGCCGCGGTCGCCTGCGATTCGAGCCAATCCAGGGTGCGCTGGACGCGCTCGGCGTGACGGTCGGCGGGGTCGTAACCGACCAGGTTCTCGCCGACCGGACCCAGGCCGGACCACGATTGGTACTTGATCGCCGCGAGCGCGTCGCCCATCAGCAGCAACACGGCGAGGAGTTGGTCGTCCTGCCACCGATCGGGATCGCGGCGGATCCCATTCGCCAACTGGCAGTTCCCGGAACGGGGGAAGCCCGTCAGATAGTCGACGATCAACCGGGTCGGAAAACGGACCCCGTCTTCCGTTTCGAGCGCCGGAACCTGACCCATCGGATTGGTCGCGAAAAAGCGCGGCGCAGGCGGAAACTCTGCGATCACGACTTCCTCGCAGTCGATCCCGAGTTCCCGCAGCAGAACGCGGACGATGCGCGAGAAAGGCGAGCCCGGAGCGTAATGTAGTCTCATCTGCTCCTCCCCCGTCCGGCGCGGCGATGGTCAGCGAATCCTAGAACGTGAGCCGATAGCGGGCAAAGCCGCCCTCGCCCTCACCCGCGCGTT
>JAEUMA010000361.1 GCA_016793565.1 Rhizobiaceae bacterium | reverse complement strand
CAGCATTGGGAACGCGGTCGCACCCGTGTCGGGAACCGCAACAAGTCCGGACGCGACGATAGGACGGTTGGACTGCTCCGGCACGACCGAACCGTATGTGACGCGATAAAGGTCTACCGCGTTGCGTGCCGGAGGATACGTGACGTCGATGCCGGCGAACTTCGGAAAATCCGTCGACAGGATCTGGTTCAGCCTGTCGATTTCCCATCGCGCGATGAATTCGTAGCGGATGTCGGACGATACGCTGACGGGGCCGGCATTCTCCTGGGCATTCGCGTGCGTGAAGCCGAATACCAGCAGAAGGCACGCAAGGACTAGTCCGGTTTTGATTTTCATGGCTGTCTCTCGGAGTGCAGGAGGTAGAGGCTCCAGTCTTTGCTACCCGAAGGGTCGATAATGTTGCGTTACCGGTAGCCGCCGCGCCAGCAGCGTCTTGAACATATCGGTGTGCTCGTCCATAAGCGCGCCGTCTGCAGGGACCTTCGTCGCGCGTGGGTTTTTGTCGACGCATGATTGGGTCCGAAAAGTCTGCAACTTTTCGGGATCGTGCTTATGCGGCCCTCCACAAGCCCCGGAGAACAAAATGTCTGGCTTTGAGCAACTCGTCTTTTCCGGCGTGCAGCCGACCGGAAACCTCCACCTCGGCAACTATCTCGGCGCGATCAAGAAGTTCGTCGCCCTGCAGGACAGCAACGATTGCATCTATTGCGTCGTCGACCTGCATTCGCTGACTGCGCAACTCGTGCACGACGATCTTGCCGCGCAGACGCGTTCGATCACGGCGGCGTTCCTCGCCTCCGGCATCGACCCGCGCAAGCACATCGTCTTCAATCAGTCGCGCGTGAAGCAGCATGCCGAGCTCGCCTGGATCTTCAACTGCGTCGCCCGCATCGGCTGGATGAACCGCATGACGCAGTTCAAGGACAAGGCCGGCAAGGACCGCGAGAACGCCTCGCTCGGCCTGCTCGCCTATCCGAGCTTGATGGCGGCCGACATTCTGGTCTATCGCGCCACGCATGTGCCGGTGGGCGACGACCAGAAGCAGCACCTCGAGCTTGCGCGCGACATCGCTCAGAAGTTCAACAACGACTTTTCCGCCCGCATCGAGGAGATGGGCGTCGGCGTCGAGATGACGGTGGGCGAGGAGACCGTTCACGGCTTCTTCCCGCTCACCGAGCCGCTGATCGGCGGGCCTGCCGCGCGTATCATGTCGTTGCGCGACGGCTCCAAGAAGATGTCGAAGTCGGACCCCTCGGACCTGTCGCGCATCAACCTCACCGACGATGCCGACACGATTTCCAAGAAGATCCGCAAGGCCAAGACCGATCCCGAGGCACTGCCGAGCGAGGTTGACGGGCTCGCGGGACGACCGGAGGCCGATAATCTGGTCGGTATCTATGCCGGTCTGGCCGACCTGACCAAGGAAGCGGTGCTGAAGGAGTTTGGTGGCCAGCAGTTCTCGACGTTCAAGCCGGCCCTGGCCGACTTGGCGGTCGAGAAGCTTGCGCCGGTCGCAGGCGAGATGCGCCGCATTTCGGACGATCGCGCCTATGTCGACGCCGTCCTGCGGGACGGCGGCGAGCGGGCGGGGGTGCTGGCCGAAGGCACGATGAAGACCGTGCGCGACATCATCGGGTTCCTGCAGGACTGAGCCTGCCGTCCACCCGTACCGGCCGGCTCCCCGGAGCCGGCAGCTTGCGGCCGGCGGGGGCCAGTGGCAGATTGTGGGCGCATGGAGGGTGGCGGGATGGTTTCCAAACGCCTTAGTCGCGAAGCCGGGCATCGCCGCAAGTTCCTGGCGATCATCGATGAAACCCCCGAATGCGAGCGCGCCGTCGCCTATGCGTCGCGTCGCGCCAAGAGCACCGGCGGGTCGCTCGTTCTGCTGTTCGTCATCGAGCCGGGCGATTTCCAGCACTGGCTGGGTGTTGAAAAGATCATGCGCGAGGAGGCGACAGCCAACGCGTCCGCGGCCCTCGACGCACAGGCCAAGAAGGTGCGCGAGACGCTCGGCATCGAACCCGAACTGGTGATCCGCGAGGGCAAGCCCTCGGAGGAAATCCACCGGCTCATCGAGGAGGACCAGGACATCGCCATCCTGATTCTCGCCGCCGGCGCTTCCAAGGAAGGGCCGGGGCCGCTGGTGGCTTCCATCGCCGGCAAGGGCGCCGCCTTCCCCATTCCGGTCACAGTGGTGCCGCAGAACCTCTCCGACGAGGACATCGAGAGCATAGCCTGACCAAATGGCGGCCGCTTTGGCAAAGCTTTCGCTTGAAGGCCGGCGGCAACAGGCCTATTTTAGAATGGTTCAAAACTAGAGCCGGGAGCGCGGCCATGTTCATCCAGACCGAATCGACGCCGAATCCGTCCACGCTGAAGTTCCTGCCGGGGAAAGTGGTGCTGGCGGAGGGCACGGCCGATTTCCGCGACGCGCAATCGGCGGGCGCTACATCTCCGCTGGCGGGCCGGCTGTTCGACATCCCGGGCGTCACCGGAGTGTTCTTCGGCTTCGACTTCATCACGGTCACCAAGTCGGACCCCGAATGGCAGCATCTCAAGCCGGCCATACTCGGCACGATCATGGAGCATTTCATGTCGGGCGCGCCGGTCATGCTCGCGACCGGTCATGCTGCCGACCAGGATGACGAAGGCGAGTTTTTTGACAGCGCCGACGCGGAAATCGTCTCCACCATCAAGGAGCTGCTGGAGACGAGGGTGCGGCCGGCCGTTGCGCAGGATGGCGGCGACATTACTTTCCGCGGCT
>JAEUMA010000650.1 GCA_016793565.1 Rhizobiaceae bacterium | reverse complement strand
CTGCAATTTTGCGCTCGACCTGTGCATGACCACACCGCCGGCGATGACCGGGATCGCTGGCATCCAGGCCTTCCGCTGCCACAATCCGGCCGGAGCCGAGGCGGAAGCCGCGGCATAGCGCCGGCGCTCTATTTCCAGATTTCGCGCGCCAGGCGCAGGAAATTGCCGCCGAGAATGTCGCTCACCGCGCGGTTGGTCAGCCCCCGCCGCAGCAGCACCTCGGCGAGCTCCCGCATCTGCGAAGGCTTGGAATATACAGTCTCACCCTTGGGATATTCGTTCGCCGGCCAGAATTCCGGATGAGCCTCGATGATCGTGTCGATGTCGCCGGCCTCTACGGGAAACGAATAGTCGAGGCCGATGCCGACGTGGCGCGATCCGACGAGATCAGCCAGATACTCGACGTGGTCGGCCAGACGCTCGGAATCCGTCCGATTCTCGCCCAGGAACCGGTTTAGGCCGACGACACCTATGATTCCGCCGGTGCGGGCGCAAGCGACGATCTGGTCATCGGTGATGTTGCGGCCATGGCCGCAGAGCGCCTTCGGATTGGAGTGCGAGAATATTACCGGTCGGTCGGTGTACTCCATCACCTCCATGGTCGTCCGATAGCCCGTATGCGTCACGTCCACAAACATGCCCACGCGGTTCATCTCATCGATCACGCGGCGGCCGAAATCGGTCAGCCCGGTATCGACGTCATGGCAGCCGCCGCCGGCCAGATTGCTGCGGTTATACGCAAACAGCATCTGCCGCACGCCGGCCCGATAGTAGAACTCCACCATCTCGACCATGCCGTTCAGGGCATTCATGCCTTCGATGTCGAAGGTGATCGCCAGCCGTCCGGAGGCCTTGGCGGCGAGAATGTCGTCGACGCTCGACACCAGCATGTATTCGCGCGGGTGCGACAGAACCCAGTGGCGGAAGGCGGCAAGCGTGCCGACCGTCTTGTGCCAGGGCAAAAGGTCGAAGCCGACATCGACCGAGAGGTAATTGACGCCAGCGTCGCGCCAGATACGCAGATTGGTAAGGTCGGCCGCTGGGTCCGGCATGAACCCCGAATGCGCGTCCCAGATCACCTCGCTCTCGAGGATCGCCTCAGCCCTGCCGGCAATGTCCAAATCCGTCTCCCGATCCAAACGGTGGCAAAGAAAACGACAGAGCGCGATGTCCCGTCAACCGCCTTTATGACGAGTATTGGACAGTTGCGTCTAGACGCATTCGTCCTGACGGTTATGCTAGCTGCCGCATGTCGCCAGTTCGCGGCGCATACGCGTTCGCGTGAGAGCCCTCAGATGCCTTTGGATTCCACAGACTCCTCCTTCGACACTTCGGCTTCCTTGATGCCGAAGGATTTTCGTGGGACGTCTGAGTTCGAAACGGCCAGCGCCTTTTACGAGGCGCTGTTCGGCATGTCCGGTCATGTTTTCGGCGCGCGCGCTCTGTGCGGCCACACCCGTTCCTCCCCCTTGTGGTTTATCGGCCAGAGTTTCGGCGAGAGCTTCGACGGCGGCGTTTCTAACCATCTCTGCCAGGTGCCGCGAGACGGCGGAAAAGTCGAGAAGGTCGACGGCAGGGAAACACGCCAGATCAGGCTTTCTCCCAACGGCAGCCTGCTCGCCGTCGCCTGCGCCTCCCCCGATGCCGGCTCGGACTGCGTGGAGGTCAGGTCTGACGACGAGGTGCTTGCGAGCCAGCCGATCCCGGGCCGCGTGGAGCAGATCGAGTGGTCCCCCGACGGCAAGCAATTGCTGCTGGTCGTGGCAGGCCAGGGCGCCGATCTCGCCGGCATCCATGGCGGCTATGCGCAGAAGCAGGCATCGGACGCTCCTGGCTGGCTGCCCGAGGTCTCTTCCGGCGGCGGCGACGAATTGTGGCGCAGCCTCTGGCTTTGGGATGGCCGGAAGCGCCCTCGCCAGCTCACACGTCCTCCCCTCAACATCTGGGAGGCGAGCTGGTGCGGCAATGACGCGATCGCCGCGATTACCAGCGGCGATCACGCCGAGGGAAGCTGGTACGCGTCACACGTAACGCTTATCGATGCATCGAGCGGTCGAAGCCGGGAACTGCACCGTCCCCTCGACCAGGTCGGCTATGTGCGCGGGTCTTCGGACGGCGGCACGGTGGCCTTCATAGAGGCCTTCTGCAGCGACCGTGGACTGGTCGCGGGACGGCTGATGCTCCTGGACGTCGAAACCGGAAAGACCGAAGCGCCGGACACTAGCGGCGTCGACATCACGTCGATCGAATGGCGTTCCGCGGGCCGGCTCTGCCTTGCCGGCCTGCGTGGCCATGAGACGGTCGTACTGGACTACGACTGCGTCGGCGGTTCGTCGGCGGAAAGCTGGTGCTCGAAGGAGTTCACGAGCGGCGATTGGGCGCCCGCCGCAACGCCTATCGGCGATGCCGGCGCGCTGTTGGTGGCGGAATCCTACGCGCAGGCACCGTTCCTGGCGGAGGTCGAGCACGGAGCGCTTCGCACGATAGCTTCGCTGGAGGCACCGGGTGCCGCGACTGCGATGTCGTTCTACGGAACGATGGAGCCCTGCACCTGGACCGCCCCCGACGGCTGGGAAATCCAGGGCTGGCTTGCGCGGCCCGCGAAAGCGGACGGACCCGCGCCGATTCTCATCGATGTTCATGGCGGACCGATCTCGGCCCACCGCAACCGATGGATGGCGCGCCTGCGCGCGGCGTCGCTGATGGTCGGCCGCGGCTGGACGGTGCTGTTTCCCAATCCCCGCGGCAGCACCGGGCGCGGCGACGCGTTCGCCCGCGCTGTGAAAGGCGATATGGGCGGCGCCGACGCGCTCGACATCACCAGCGGCATCGACGCACTGGTCGCCAGAGGACTGGCGGATCCGAAGCGGGTGGCGGTGACCGGCACGAGTTACGGCGGTTTCATGTCAGCCTGGCTGCCGACGCGCGACCAGCGCTTCGCCGCCGCGATCCCCATTTCGCCGGTGGGCGACTGGTACAGCCAGCACCGGACATCGCAGATACCCGAATTCGACGCGCTGATGCTGGAAACGTCTCCGTGGGACGAAGGCGGCGCCTACTTCGCGCGCAGCCCGGCGTTCTTCCACCAACAGTCCCCGGTACCCACGCTGATCATGGCGGGCGGCCTCGACAAGAGCACACCGCGCGGCCAGGCGGAGGAATGCCATTTCGCCGCCTTGCGGTCGGGTGCGCCCAGCGCGCTCGTCATCTATCCCAACGCCGGTCACAGCGTTCGCGTCTACCCGGAATACATCGACACGGCCGCCCGCATTCTGTGGTGGCTGGACCGCTACATCGGCAGCCCCGAGCCCGCCACAAAGGAGTAATGCCATGGTTTCGAAGGCAACGGGCGGCAAGCCCTGCCGCGTCATTGTGATAGGCGGCGGCATCATCGGCAGTTCGGCCGCGCTTCACCTGCTGCGGAACGGCGCCACCGACGTCACGCTGATCGATGCCGGAAAGGCGGGCGCTGCCACGACCAGCGCCGGCGCGGGCTTCGTTTCGCATTGGTCGGCCGGCATGATCCCGCTCGGCGAGGAGGGTCTTGCACTGCAGCAGTACGGGCTGGAATTCTATCGCTGGCTCAGCACCGCCGGTCCTGACATCGGCTACAGGCCGAACGGAACGCTGATCATGGCGCTGACACCGCAGGGCCGGGAGGATTTCGTCCTGCCGGTGCTCAATTCGCCCTACGCGCCGAAGGAGATGCAGGATATCGGCGCCGCCGAAATCGGCGAGAAGATGGGCGGGCTGGTCGATCCGGCGCGCGTCCACTCCGGCGCCTATAATCCGCACGGCATCCAGCTCGACACCAAGCTCGCGCTGGGGGTGGTCCTGGACGAGATCCGCAGGCTGGGCGGAGACATACGGGAAGGCGTGCGGGTGAACGCCGTGCACGACACGGGCGCCGGCGTGCGGCTGGAAACGTCAGCCGGCCGCTTCGAAGCGGATGCGGCGGTGATCGCCGCCGGCGCCTGGAACAACGATCTCCTGGCGGGCCTGGGCTGGCGCCTGCCCATGCTTCGCGTGATCGCCACCCGCGTGGTGACCGACGACCGGGGGTTGCCGCAGACGCTTCCCACCATCCAGTGCCGCGAATTGCGGTTGTGGCTGCGCGA
>JAEUMA010000298.1 GCA_016793565.1 Rhizobiaceae bacterium | reverse complement strand
GAATTTCCCGTCCTCCATGTTGTCGCGCAAGATCGGCCCGGCGCTTGCCGCCGGCTGCACGGCGGTGGTCAAGCCGGCTTCGCAGACGCCCTATTCGGGCCTCGCCTGGGGCGCGCTATGCGAGGAAGTCGGGTTCCCGAAGGGCGTCATCAACGTCGTCACCGGCTCGGCCGGCGAGATCGGCGACGAGATCTGTGCCAACCCTCTGGTCAAGAAGATCACCTTCACGGGTTCGACAGAGGTCGGCAAGATGCTGATCGAGAAGTCGGCGTCGACGGTCAAGAAAGTGTCGATGGAACTGGGCGGAAACGCGCCCTTCATCGTGTTCGACGATGCCGATATCGACCGCGCGGTCGAGGGTGCGATGGTGGCGAAATACCGCAATTCGGGCCAGACCTGCGTGTGCACCAACCGCTTCTTCGCACAGGCACGCATCTACGACGCCTTCGTGGAGAAGCTTGCCGCCGCTTCGGCCAAGCTGAAGGTCGGCCCCGGCGTGGACGACGGCGTCCAGCAGGGCCCGCTGATCGACGTCAAGGCCGTGGAAAAGGTCGAGGAGCTGATTGCGGATGCGACGTCGAAGGGCGGCAAGGTCGTCACCGGCGGCCATCGCCATGCGCTCGGCGGCTCGTTCTTCGAGCCGACCGTGATCGCAGGGGCGACGCCCAAGATGCGGGTGATGCATGAGGAGATCTTCGGCCCCGTCGCGCCGGTCTTCAAGTTCGAGACGGAAGAGGAGGTCGTGGAACTCGCCAACGCCACCGAATTCGGGCTTGCCAGCTATTTCTATTCCAGCGACCTCGGCCGGGTTTTCCGGATGATGGAAAGCCTGAAATACGGTATGGTCGGCGTCAACGAGGGGTTGATAACGACGGTCGAGGCGCCGTTCGGCGGCGTCAAGGAGTCGGGGCTGGGCCGCGAAGGCGGCCATCAGGGCATCGACGACTATCTCGACACCAAATATGTCTGCATCGGCGGCCTCGGAATCTGAGACCACGTTACTTGTCCGGTGATCGATGACAGAAGACCGATCGTCACAAGCAGAGCTTTTCGGAACCACAGCACAGGGCGAGCAGGTCCTGCGCGTGTCGATCGCGGCGGGAAATCTCGCCGCGAACATCATCACCTGGGGAGCGGGGATCCAGGATCTGCGGCTTGCCGGGCACGACCGGCCGCTGACGCTCGGCTATAGGAGCTTCGCCGACTACGAGGCGTACGTGAACTTTTTCGGAGCGGTCGCGGGGCGCAACGCCAACCGCGTCCGCGACGGCCGCTTCCGGCTCGACGGCGTCGCGTACGAGATCGAGCCGGGAACGCCCTCCAGGCACGGCCTGCACGGCGGCACCTACGGCTATGCGCGCCGCGTGTGGAAGCTGGTCGAGCGGGGGCCGGACTTTGTGACGCTCAGCCTGCACGATCCCGACGGGACCATGGGCTTTCCCGGCACGGTCGACGCGACCTGCACCTATCGGATCATGGCACCGGCCAGTCTGGTGGTTGAAATGACCGCGGCCACGGACAAGCCGACGCTGTGCAACCTCGCCCAGCACGCCTACTTCAATCTCGACGACGGCGGCGAGACCTCGGCCGGCGACCACTGGCTGATGATCGACGCGGCGGCCTATTTGCCGACCGACGACGAACTGGTGCCGACCGGCGTGGTCGCCCCGCTGGAAGGTACGCCCTACGATTTCCGGACGGCGCGGCCGCTTTGTGGTGACGATGCGGCGCATCCCTTCCGGTACGACACCAATTTCTGCATCCGCAGCGCCCGCGGGGAGCCCAAGCGCGCCGCTTGGGTGCAGGGCGCGCGCTCCGGCGTCGAGATGGAAGTCTGGACGACCGAGCCCGGGCTGCAGTTCTATGCCGGCCACTACATCGCTCCCGGCGGCGACAGCCTGACCGGCCGGCCATACCAGCCGTTCTCCGGCTTCTGCCTCGAGGCACAGGTTTGGCCCGACGCGCCGAACCGGCCCTATTTTCCGCAATCGGTGCTGCGT
>JAEUMA010000018.1 GCA_016793565.1 Rhizobiaceae bacterium | reverse complement strand
CACCGACCGGATCCGACCCCCCTGAACAACCGCGCCTTTCCGGACGCGGGCGCGATCTACTGGGCGGCGTCCTTCGTCCGCCCGCCGGGCTCCAAGGTAGAAATGGAAGGTCTGTACCCCTACTCGCGCTTCATGTCGTTCATCAGCTACGACAAGGCTGGCCTCTTCGTCGACGGAACCGCCCGACTACATGATCGATCCTGATCCCGGGTCGACAAATACATACAGGCCCGGTGCGGAACGATACGCCCCACCGGAGGACCAGAGAAAGTTTACGGTTGAAGTTCGCCTCGCCGAGAAGCCGGCCAGCCTTCCGCTGGTGCAGAATGCCGGACAGCCACCCAGAAACTACCTCTATTCGCTGCCATCTAAGAATCTCTGGATCGACGAGAAAACCGGCAACCCGGTCGAAACGATCCTCTATCGCATCTATATCCCCGATCGCGGCCCGGACTATGCAGGCGCCGTCCCCGTACCGTCGGTAAAACTGACGCTCGCCGACGGGACCGTTGTCCGCGGTAGGGACGCTTGCGAGACGCTCCGTTCCGATCCGAAAACTCCCGCGGAGACATTTACCCCCAATCTCTCGGCGCTGGTGATGCCGATAGACCAGTGGCGGCAACTTTCCGCCCCCCAAAGGCGTGCCTTCAAACTTTCCGGCTCGCTATCCGGCGGACTGGCGCGCAGCTTATGACCCTGCTTACAACAAGGATCAGTTCGCCCTCGATCCGATCGACTATTCCGATCCAGGCGTCCCCACCCCGCCCAAGGTGGGCGGAAGCTATTATCCCAATGTTTTCAACACCTATTTACGAACATTCATCAGCCGCGATTTCGGCAAGGTCGTGGTGATCCGGCTCAAGCCATGGACGACCGTCAAGACGTATCATCATGCGCCGGTATTCGACCCGGCAGGTGCCGACCTGCGCTTCTGTTCGATCAGCCTGAGTGAATCGCAGGCCACCACCGCGTTATGGATGGTATTTTCGATGAGGAATTTCCGGTCAACAACGATGGCTACGTCACCTTCGTGGCGAGCAGCGAAGCCGATCGGCCGCGCTTTGCGACGACTGAATGTGGTGTGGGCTGGGCTGACTGGTCCCTGCGCGGCGACGGCGTCGGCAATCCGCAATTCGGCTGGCTCAGCATCCGCAACATGCTGCCCGAGCCCGGGACCACGGATAACTTCTTTGCATTCAAACGGCCGGGTGATGAGCGTCAGGTGCTCGGCGAACATTATCCGGAACTGAAGTACTACAAGGACGCCGCCTTTTTCGCCAGGCTGGGCTGCGGTGGCGCGGCGACCAGGGAGGCCATGAAGGACATCCCTGCGAAGAACTCGCCTCTGGCGGTCGGCTGGCCCTACGTGCTCAAGTGAGGGGTTGTGTGCGGGTTCTCAGGCCGAGATCGAATCGGATGGCCTCGGAAAGTACATCATGGGCTGTCGCTGGAATGCCGTCCTGGCCCCTCCAGATGCGGGTCCGCGACATCAAAGTCGGCGCGGTATAAAAGGGCTTGCGCTCGGATTCCGGCGGTTGGTTTCGTTGGCGCGCCGCGCCGGGTCATGATGAGAACTATATCTACGCTATAGCCCTCTTTTAGGTCGCGTTCGACCACGCTCGCTCTGCCGCATCACGAAGCGGCCCTGTCGTAATCGGCGCGCGCTGCCAACACCTCCGCCTTCCTGTCCAGGGCGAATGCCGCCAGCGCGTTCATAGGCTGGAGCACATCGTGTCCGAGCGGGGTCAGCCGATATTCGACGCGGACGATCTTGCCCGGCAGAACGGTCCGGGCGATGTAGCCGTCCCGCTCCAATCCCCGCAGCGTCGAGGTCAGGACTTTCTGCGTGATGACGCCGATTTCCCGCCGCAGCGCATTGAAGGTCCAGGGGCTCGACGACAGCAGCACCATCACCAGGATGGACCATTTATTGCCGATCTGACCGAGGATGTCGCCCACCATACGGCAGGTGTCGGAGGGAATGTCCCGCCCGCCCAGTATCATTGAAGTGCCTCCTTGCGGCGCATTCGCAGCAATGTTTTATCCAGTATCCAATAGATACTACGATCCAATGGACACTGGATAGGAAAACAATGACGCATGAAAGGACATGACCCTCGTCACGGGCGGCTCGGGCTATATCGCCGGTTGGATCATCGCCCGCTTGCTCGACGAAGGACACGCCGTTCGGGCGACCCTTAGAGACATGACGAAGGCGGACGCGGTGCGTGCCGACATCGCAAGCGTGGCGCGGAATACGGCCAAACTGGGCTTCGCTGCGGCAGACCTGCTCGCCGATGACGGATGGGACGCGGCGATGCGGGATGTCCGGCTCGCCGTGCACGTTGCCTCGCCCGTCATGGCGCGGCGCGGCGTCGATACGATCGCCACGGCGGTCGATGGAACGAAACGGGTGCTGCGCGCGGCGGCGAAGGGTGGCGTCGATGCATCGTGCTGACTTCCTCCGCCGCAGCGGCACGCGCGAGCGGCGATTTCTCGCGACCCGCCGACGAGACCGACTGGACCGATCAGAAGGCGCCGGTGGTCGATACCTACGCCGTGTCCAAGACCTTGGCCGAGCGGGCGGCGTGGGATTTCGCGCGGACGCATCCGGCAGGGCCAGTTATTGCGACTGGCTTCCCGGTTTCGTGCAGGGCCCGCTCATCGGAAAGAACGCCAGCGCAAGTCTGAGCGTGGTCAGTCAGATGCTCGCCGGCAAGATGCCGGCTCTACCCCGTCTCGGCTTT
>JAEUMA010000265.1 GCA_016793565.1 Rhizobiaceae bacterium | reverse complement strand
ACTCTGAAGCGGCCTTTGTTGTTTATGGAGACTTCAATGAACATGCCATTTCGACTTGCGCCGCTGGCGCGAACCGCCCTTTTGGGCACGCTTGCGCTGGGTGCCATGGGCGCAGTCGCCGCTTTCGCTCAGGAAGCCGCGCCGGCCGCCGAGGCGGCGGTGGAGACTGCCGCCGCAGTCGCGCCTGTGCCGGACAAGGGCGACACCACCTGGATGATGCTCAGCACCATCCTCGTTCTCTTCATGGCCCTGCCGGGCCTGGCGCTGTTCTACGGCGGCCTCGTGCGCACCAAGAACATGCTGTCGATCCTGATGCAGGTGACGATGATCGTCGCCGTAGTGATGATCGTCTGGGTCGTCTGGGGCTACAGCTTCGCCTTTGGCGGCGGCACGAGCCCCTATTGGGGCGGCTTCGGCAAGCTCTTCCTGGCCGGCGTGACGCCGGACTCGACCGCGGCCACCTTCTCGGAGGGCGTCGTCATACCGGAACTGGTCTTCATCTGCTTCCAGATGACCTTCGCCTGCATCACGCCGGCCCTGATCATCGGCGCATTCGCCGAGCGCATCAAGTTCTCGGCCGTGCTGCTGTTCGTCGTCCTATGGGTGACCTTCGTCTACTTCCCGATCGCCCACATGGTCTGGGACGCCAACGGCCTGCTCTTCGGCTGGGGCGCGCTGGACTTCGCCGGTGGCACCGTCGTGCACATCAATGCCGGCATCGCCGCGCTGGTGGGTTGCATCCTGGTCGGCAAGCGCACCGGTTACGGGCGTGACAACATGGCTCCGCATTCGATGACCCTCACAATGGTCGGCGCCTCGATCCTGTGGGTGGGCTGGTTCGGCTTCAACGCCGGCTCCAACCTCGAAGCCAATGGCGGCGCAGCTCTCGCCATGATCAACACCTTCACGGCCACCGCCGGCGCGATTGTCGCCTGGGTGGTCATCGAAGGCCTGATCCGCGGCAAGGCTTCGATGCTCGGCGCGGTGTCCGGCATGATCGCCGGCCTCGTCGCCGTGACGCCGGCGGCCGGTCTCGTCGGCCCGATCGGCGCGATCGTGCTCGGCGCTCTCGCCAGCGCCGTCTGCTACTATTTCGTCGCCGTCGTGAAGATCAAGATGGGCTACGACGACTCGCTCGACGTGTTCGGCATCCACGGCATCGGCGGCATCGTCGGCGCCATCGGAACCGGCGTCTTCGCCTCGTCCTCGCTGGGCGGCATCGGCTATGCCGACGGCGTCACCATGGGCGGTCAGGTGTGGACGCAGATCCTCGCCGTGCTGGTCACCGTCGTGTGGTGCGGCGTGGTCTCCGCGATCCTCTACAAGATCGTCGACGCCATCGTCGGCCTGCGCCCTACCGTCGAAGCCGAGACCACCGGTCTCGACCTCACCTCGCATGGCGAGGCCGCCTACCACAATTCCTGATCAAAACGATCCCGTCGTGGCGGGCGCCTGGCGTCCGCCACACCTTCAGAGGCCCGGTTCGCCGGGCCTCCTTTTTTGGGTGAAGACGTTGGGGCGGGGCAGGGCACGCGCCATGGCGTGGCCAGGCCCCTACTACGGAAGCCGCGAAAAGCTCAGAGCACCCAGATGCCGTTGTCGAGGTCGGGGGCGGTATTCTGCAGGTTCTCGCCGCTGTCCGTGAAATAGATCAGCATGTCGTCCTTGCCTTCGCCGCTCTCGATCTTGCCCAGCCAGAAATCGTAGCCGTCTTGGTCGGCGTCGCGGTGCAGCACGTTCTGGTAGAGCTTGTTGATGTATTCCTCGTTGGTCGGGTCGGCTCCGTATTTGGAGACGAATTCGTCGGCCGTCAGGAAGAAGCTGGCGACAAACTCCTTGTCGTCGACTTCTGGCGGGCCTTCGCCGCGCTGGTCGAGCACATCGGTCCAGAAGCGCAGGCCGGCCTCGTCGGGTGTGCGGCCGTAGGCGGCGGCGTAGATGCGGTAGGCGAAGGAGAGGTTCTCGCCTAGGGGTTCGAGCAGCAGTTTGCCGTCGTCGAACTGTAGTCTCTCGATTTGGTGCAGCGTGTCGGCGTTCGTGGTGTCGGCGATTTCCGTCACCCTGTAGCTCTGCTCGCCCTTAACGACGGTGAAATCCGCGCGATCACCGTCGAAGACGGCGGTATCGTAGCGGATCCCGCCATAAAGCGTGTCCTCGCCGCCGCCGCCGGCCAGCGTGTCGTCGCCTTCTCCACCCGAAAGCGTGTTCATTCCGTCGTCACCGGTGAGCACGTCGTTGCCAATGGAGCCGGCAAGGTTCTCGATGGAATTCAGCGAAACGGTATGTCCGCTGCGCACTTCCTGAGGGCCGCTGATTGCGAGCGATACGGTCACCCCAGGAGTGCTTGCCGCGACCGCCACCTCGCTGAAGTCGACGGTGTCGCTGCCATCCGCCGGATTCTCTTCGCCGCCGCCACCGCTTAGGAACTCGACCCCCGAATGCGCATAAATGAGGTCGTCGCCCGCGCCTCCGATGGCGGTGTCGCCTTCGCCGCCCGAACTGCCTCCGGTGTAAAGGACATCGTCGCCGGACCCGCCGTCCAGCTGGTCGTTGCCTTCCCCACCAGACAGACGATTGGCTCGGTCGTCTCCGGTTAGCACGTCGTTGAAGTCGGTCCCGACCAGGTTCTCGATCGAGACGAGTTCCACCAGGTGGCCGAGCCGCACTTCCTGGCCGCCGCCGACAAGCAGGGATGCGGTAACGGCCTCTTCAATTCCCTCGAAGGTGACCGTATCGATCTCGCCTTCGCCGCTGCCATTTGCACTGTTGCCGTAGAACCGCTCCCGTCCGCCTTCGGAGTGGAATGTGTCGTCGCCGGCCCCGCCCTCGACGAAGTCGTACTGTCCTTCTCCGCCGCCATTGGGGTTGCCGCCAGTATAAATCACGTCATTACCCGAGCCGCCGTAGAGGTCATCATTGCCCGACCCGCCATTCAGCGTGTCGTCGCCTGACCCTCCCATGAGATGGGCGGCATCGTCACCCGCCGTCAGCATGTCGTCATGGTCGGAGCCGATCAGCCGCTCTATGGATGTCAGCGTGTCGGTTCCGGCGCCGCCGGTGTCCTGCGCCACGCCCTCAATCGCAAGCGATACCGTCACACCCGCCGCCGCGCCCGCATAGGAAGCGATATCGGTTCCACCGCGCCCGTCGATGGTGTCGTCGCCATCGCCGCCCTCCATCTTGTTCGAGCTACCGTCCCCGAACAGGCTGTCGTCGAAATCGGTGCCGATGACGTTCTCGACGCTGTTGAGAACGATGAAACCGCCCGCGAAGGGCTGGGTGTCGTTGACGATCGCCAGGTCCAGAAGGCCGCCCGCGTTCAGCCGCGAGAGGTCTACGGTGTCGTTGCCGCTGCCGCCGAAAACGCCATGCAGGCCGACGATGACCACATCTTCGAGCACCAGCGTATCGTCGCCGCCCTTGCCGTCGAGCGTGGTCGAACCGTTCTGTGTCGCGCCGAAGGAGACGATCCTGTCGGCGTCCTCCGTCCCTTCGAGGTACTCGTTGAGTACGGTTCCTATGATTTCGGCCATGCCCCGCTCCCCTTTTTGTCCCTGCCAGATTGGGGAGGCGACCGGTCATTCTGCGGCACAGGAGCGGCTCGGTCGGCGGCTCATGCACTTTCGACTACGCAGTCTGTCCGCGACCCCAAGGTTTTCAGCCTGCTCCCAGTTCCAACGCAGCGTCAAGCGGCCGAGGCCGCCGCGCCGCGCTATTTTTCCGCGTCGGCGGTGCTCGTGCCACGTTCTGCCCGAATTTTGAGCATCAGCTTGCACGTCTTGCAGGTGCCGCACTCGGCGGGCGGGCCATCGGCTTGGGCGACCGGCCTGCGGCAGGTCCAGCACAGCTCGACCACGGGACGCGGCAGATAGGCGATCTCCTCGGCCTTCGGGATCAGCGGCAGGAGAAAAAAGGCCGGCGGCGGCGTCGGGTAGCAGTTGGCCGCGCAGGCGGCCAGCACATGCGCGAAGCGTTCCTCGTCATGCCCTTCCTCCTCGCAGGTGCCTATCGTCCAGCGGTCCATCGGCCGCTTACGCGCCATATGGAAGGAGTGCGCGACGATGCCGGCCTCGAAGCCGACCGAGATGATGTCGTAACCGAACCAGCGCATGTTGCGGTGGTCAATCGACGTCTCCGAGTAATGGAATTTCCGGATCGTCTTCATGCAGTGCTCGGCGATCGCGCGGCTGCGCCTGGCTTCCACCTCGTGGCGGTTCTCCACGTTCACCATGTGCACATGGTGGGCATAGATCTCGTCGTCGGTTTCCTGGAGCAGCCTGACCAGCGTGTAGGTACTGTCGATGCCGGCGCTGAACATCACCAGCGTGGCACGCCGCCGTGGCGTTCCCATCTCCGACATCGCCTGTTCCCCTGGCCGTGCGGTGCCCAGTCTTTCCCGCGCAGCCCGCGAGCGTCAACCCGAGCGGTCGGCGATATAGGGGGGCGACCCATGGTTAATGCGGCCTTAACCTGGAGCGGCCTAGTGTGGCGGACCACCGCGCCGGCTCGCGTCCGCCGGCGCCGCAGTTCGGACAGGGATTGGCAGGCATGCGTTCAGGGTTCACGGCGCCGATGGCGTTTTCGGAAACCGGATGGAATCTGCAGCTTTTCGCGCGGCGCCAGTTCGGCCGCCTGGTCGGCCTCGCGCTCATTGCCGGGGTGGCCGCCGGCGTTGCCAGCCTGGCGACGTGGTCGGTCGCAGACCCGAGCTTCAGCCACGCGACCGACAATCCGGTCACCAACGCCATGGGCTATCCGGGCGCCGTCTTTGCCGACCTCGCCATCCAGTTCTTCGGCCTGGCCGCCGTGCCCTCGCTGGTGCCTGCGGTGCTCTGGGGCTTCTTTCTCGCCACCTCGCGCGGCATC
>JAEUMA010000221.1 GCA_016793565.1 Rhizobiaceae bacterium | reverse complement strand
ATTTCAGAATGACGAAAGCGCCGGTCCAACCGGACCGGCGCCCATTCGCGAGGAGGCACAACGATGCGCTGTCAGCGGTCGGGCGTTTCCCACTCGGCCGGCGGCACTTGGCGGCGACGCAGCCGCAGCGCCAAGCCGACGGCCACGCCGGCGCCGATAGCCACGGTGAGATCGACCACGAGGGTCAGCACGAAGGTCATCAGCAAGAGAACGCTGTCCTCGACCCGACCCGACAAATGATGCTTGAGCTTATGCGGTTCGCTCATGTTCCAGGCCGTGATCATCAGCACGGCAGCCAGCGCCGGCAGTGCCAGATAGGAGGCGAGCGGGGCTGCGACCAGCATGAACACCAGGATGAAGAGTGCGTGCGCGATCCCGGCGACCGGCGTCTTGCCACCTGCGCGGATGTTGGTGGCGGTGCGCGCTATGGCGCCGGTGGCAGGTAGCCCGCCGAACAGGGCCGAGCCGCAATTGGCGAAGCCCTGAGCGACGATCTCGGCGTTGGGTCGGTGGTGCCCGCCGGACATGCGGTCAGCGACCAGAGCCGACAGCAGCGATTCCACTCCGGCCAGAAAGGCGATGATCATCGCCGAGGGCAAGAGCTCGATCATCCGCGACAGCGACAGGTCCGGCAGATGCGGCATCGGCAGGGCTGCCGGTATCTCGCCGAAGCGCGAGCCGACCGTCTGCACGTCGAGGCCGAACAGGGGCACCGCCGCCGAGGTCAGCGCCACCGCGAACACCAGCCCCGGAAGCCGTGGAAACGCACGCCGCGCGGCGACGATGAGCACGGTCGTCGCCACGGCGATGGCAAGCGCGGCCGGATTGAACGTTTCGCGGGCCGCCCACAGCACCGAGATCTTGTCGAGAAAGTCGGCTGGCTCATGCGCCACGGTGAGACCGAAGAAGTCCTTGAGCTGGCTGGCCGCGATGATCGCCGCGATACCGATGGTAAAGCCGTTGATCACCGCCTCCGGAATGTAGCTGATCAGGCTTCCGGCGCGCAGGAAGCCGGCGATCAGCAGGATGACGCCGGCCATCAGCGTCGCCAGCACGAGGCCGTCGTAGCCATGCGCCGCGACGACGCCGAAAACCACCACGATGAAGGCGCCGGTTGGCCCGCCGATCTGGACGCGTGAGCCGCCGAGTGCGGAGATCAGCACGCCGGCCACGACCACCGTGATCAGACCGTCGCCCGGCTTGGCGCCGGAGGCGATGGCGATTGCCATGGCCAGCGGCAACGCCACCATCGCCACCGTCAGGCCGGCCAGGAGGTCGGAGACCAGCGTCTTGGTGTCATAGTTCCGCAGCGTGGTGATGATCTTCGGCTGGAATACCGGCGCCGGAACCGTGAGCGGAACAGTCGGCTCTGCTTGCATGACGTCACCTTGGAGCCGCGCGGCGACTCGCAGGCGCGGTCCTCGGATCACACGTCTTGGCTGTGAATCTGTCAATGACCTGGATCAAACCGGATCACTGGTTCGCAGGCGAAGGGCAGTGCCGCCATGCTGGCTATGCGGCGGCCTGCAACGCCTTCATGACGCCATCGGAAAGATGCTCGGCGTCGGCGTGCTGCTCAAAGGCGAGGCTCCTGCTTACATAATGCTGCGGAGAAAAGCGCGGATGCAGCCGGCGCAGCAGCGCCATGTGCCGGCTGGCGACATCCAGCTCTCCCAGCTGCGCATGGCATGCGGCAAGACGCGTGCGCGCGCCGGGCTCCAGCACGGGCAGACGCGACAGCGACGCCGCGGCGGCGCGATACTGGCCGATGGCGTAGAAGGCCAGCGCGCGGTCGTAGTGGTACCAGTCCGGGTGGATGGGGTTGAGCCGCACGGCATCGTCCAGCCATTGCAGGGCCTCGGCCGGCCGGCCGCGCAGCGTCAGCAGGAAGGCCATCTGCGCCATCGTCTCTGCATCGCAGGGGTTGAGTTCGTGCGAGCGACGGACGGCTTCTTCCGATCCTGCATGATCGCGAAGATAAAGCCGAACCAGCCCGAGGACGCGATAGCAGCGCGGCTCGTCCGGCGCCATCGCCAGCGCATGGGCGGCAAGCTCGGCGGCCTCGGTCAGCACCGCGGCTGGCGCCGCGCCGAAACCGGCCAGCGCCAGCTTCGAAAGCGCGAGCGACGAATAGGCCAGGCCGAAATGCGGGTCGCGGATGGCGGCGGTGGCAAACAGCGTGCGCGCCTGCTCGCGGTCCCCCGGCGAACCCGACCGCATCAGCGCGGTCCCACGCAACACGGACATATAGGCGGCGAAATTCTCCGTCGGCGGCCGCATCACCTGGTCGACGCAGCCGGCAAGACCGGGTGCAGTGACCCGCACGACCTCGGACACGATATCCTGCTGGGCGCGGAACAGGTCTGCTCCCTCCACGGCGTAGCGCTCGCCCCAGACCGGCTCCGAGCCGCCGCCTTCGAGCAGGTTGACGAAGATGAGGACGCGCGACCCGTCGAGGCGTACCACGCCCTCGAGCAGACGGTCGGCGCCAAGCCCTTCCGCCACCGCCCCCAGGCCCACGCCCGTATCGGATCCGAAGGCGAAACTGGAACTGTAGGACAGCACGGTAGCGCCGCCGCAGCGCGCGACACCGTTCAGAACATCCTCGACCAGCCCGTCGGTCAGCGCCTCATCGCCGACATCGCCGTCATGCGTGAACCGCAGGACTGCGAGAACGCCCGCGTGACTGCGCATGCCCGCCGGGCGGATGGCGCGTGAATGGTCGCTTGCGAACGTCGCCGGTCCCTGCAATCGTCGTCCTCCGCTTCAGTCCCACCCGCTTCCATCACCATAACGCGGGACGGGCCGCCGGTTCCCCCGCGTTCGCGCGTCAACCTTTCCGGATCCTTTCCAACGGCGTCCAAATTGCCGACAACGGCCCGCGCCAAAGCCAACATACCGCTTGACCCCCCTCGTTGGCGGGGTACTTCTTCCACCGTTCGCAACTGGGATCGACATGGCGAGAAATCCGATATCGCCGTCGAAAGCGCGACGACCTCTCGCTTCGGCGGACGAAACCCGGCTGGCGCTGATCCGCGCCGCGCTGAAGCTGTTCGGCGCCCAGGGCTTCGACGCCACCTCGACGCGCGAGATCGCGGCGCGCGCCAACGCCAACGTCGCCAGCATCACCTATCATTTCGGCGGCAAGGAAGGGCTGAGGGCGGCCGCGGCCGAGCAGATCGTGCTGACGCTGCGGACGAACGAAGGCGCGCTGCTCGCGGAATCCCTCGATCCCCGCACGCTTTCTGCCGACGAGGCCGAAGGCCACCTGGTCAGCGTGTTCGACGCGATGGCAAGTTTCCTGCTCGCCACGCCCGAGGCCGAGGACATCGCGCTCTTCATCCTGCGGGAACTGGCCCAGCCGACAGCCGCCCTCGACATCATCTACGAGGGCATGTTCCGCCCCACACATGAGCGCATGTGCCAGCTTTGGGCAGCGGCGACCGGGGAAGGCCCGGACAGCGAAGCCACCAAGGTCACGCTGCTCACGCTGATCGGCCAGGTGGTCTACTTCAAGTTCGGCCGCGCGGCCGTACTGCGCCGCATGGGATGGAGCAGCATCGACGAGGACAAGGCCGGGCTGATCTCCGGCACCGTTCGCGCCAATGTGCGCGCCATCGTGGCGAGCCGCAGGAAGCCGGTCCCGACCGCCTGAGCCCATCCGCCCTCCGCGCAGGACGATCTTCCATCGCCGACCGAAAGCCTGAAACAACGGTCTCGCGCGGCGACAT
>JAEUMA010000193.1 GCA_016793565.1 Rhizobiaceae bacterium | reverse complement strand
CGATCGCGGCAATGTCGATGCCGGACTCCTTGGCAATGCGCCGCGCCAGCGGCGAGGCGAAAGTGCGCCCCTCTCCGGACATCAGGCCGTTGCCGACCACGTGCCCGCCACCCCCGCCGCTCGCCTTCGGAGCGTCGGCTGGCGCTATGGCAGCGACCGCGTCTGACTTCGCTGCCAGCGGCGCATCCGCCTTTGCCGCAACCTGGGGCTTCGGCGCATCGCCGCCCTTGGCGGCGGCGCCTGCATCCTCGCCGTCGGCGGCGAGCACGGCTATAACGGCGTTGACTTTGACGCCCTCGGTTCCGGCCGGCACGACGATCTTCGCCACTGTCCCCTCGTCGACTGCCTCGACCTCCATGGTGGCCTTGTCCGTCTCGATCTCGGCGATGACGTCACCGGGGGCGATCTTGTCGCCTTCCTTGACCAGCCACTTCGACAGATTGCCCTCCTCCATCGTGGGGGACAGGGCCGGCATGGTGATGTTGATCGGCATGGTCTAGCGGTCTCCGGCGTAGAGGGCCTGCGGGTTTTCATGGAAGCCGAGCGGCTTGTCGAGCGGCCAAAGTTCGGCCAGCGAAAACGAGATTGCGTCGAAGGGCGGCGCACGGACGACTTCTCCGGCACTCCAAGCGCCCGATTTGAACCAATGACCGTCCTTCAGTTCGAATGCTTCGAGTATTTGTGCGCGAGGGTCGAGAAGCCAAAGATAAGGTACACCGGCATCCGCGTAGATGCGCGTCTTGATGGTTCGATCCCTACGTTCGGTGGATCCGGACAAAACCTCGCAAACCCAGTCCGGCCGGATCGTGAAGTAGTTCCTCTCCGGGTAGCCGGGAAGCCGCTCTCTACGCCAGCCGGCAACGTCGGGGACCAACAAATCATCGGCAAACCGGACTTCCGTCTCGAAGAAGAAGACCCAACCACCCGGTCCGTCTCGGCCGGTCTGATAGGGGCCCGTCAACACGGTTGCCAGAGCACCTGCCGCTGCGTTGTGGCGAGGAGAAGGCCTCGGCTGCATAACCAACGTGCCTTCGAGAATCTCGGCTATCACGTCCTCCGGCGCAGCCTCTACATCGGCATAGGTTGCGCGCCTTGGCGTTCCGCCGGGATTGCTCATGCTGGTCCCTCCGCCGTTCAGCGCTTGTATGTCACCGCCTTCACCGCTTCGATCACCTCGCCGACATTGGGCAGCGCCAGCTTCTCGAGGTTTGCCGCATAGGGCATCGGCACGTCCTTGCCGGCGATGGTAATCACCGGCGAGTCGAGAAAGTCGAAGGCGCGCTGCGACACCTGGTTGGCGATATAGTCGCCGACCGACGATTGCGGAAAACCTTCCTCGACCACCACCAGACGGTTGGTCTTCCTCACCGAGGCAATGACCGTATCGAGATCCATCGGCCGGATGGTCCGCAGGTCGATGATCTCGGCGTCGATCCCCAGCTTGGCGAGTTCGGGCTCGGCTTTGACGAGATAGGTCATGCCGATGCCGAACGACACCAGCGTCACATCCTTGCCCTGCTTGTGGACGCGCGCCTTGCCGATCGGCAGCACGAAGTCGTCCAGCTTCGGCACGTCGAAGGAATGGCCGTAGAGAATCTCGTTCTCAAGGAAAATTACCGGGTTGGGATCGCGGATCGCCGCCTTGAGCAGACCCTTGGCGTCGGCGGCCGAGTAAGGCTGGATGACGCGTAGCCCGGGAACGTGGCTGTACCAGGCTGCATAATCCTGGCTGTGCTGCGCGGCAACGCGCGCAGCAGCGCCGTTCGGACCGCGAAAGACGATCGGCGCGCCCATCTGCCCGCCGGACATATAGAGCGTCTTGGCGGCGGAATTGATGATCTGGTCGATCGCCTGCATGGCGAAGTTGAACGTCATGAATTCGACAATCGGCTTCAGCCCGGCCATCGCCGCGCCGACGCCCACGCCAGCAAAGCCGTGTTCGGTGATTGGGGTATCGACCACCCGTTTTGCGCCGAATTCCTGCAGCAACCCTTGGGTGATCTTGTAGGCGCCCTGATACTCGGCCACCTCCTCGCCCATCACGAAGACGTCGGGATCGCGGCGCATTTCCTCGGCCATGGCGTCGCGAAGCGCCTCGCGAACTGTCGTGGAGACCATCTCCGTACCGGGGGGAATATCCGGGTCCGACGCAGCCTCAGTCCGTGGAGCGGCCGGAACGGCGGCCTGGACGGAGGGGGCCGGCACCTTTTCGGCGGCCGGAGAGGCTTCTTCGGCCTTAGCCGGCTGCGGCTTCTCCGCCGGCTCGGCCTGCACCTGGGCCGAACCGATCGCCGAGGCGGATTCGCCCTCCTGCAGCAGCACGGCGATCGGCGTGTTGACCTTCACGCCCTCCGTACCGGCCGCGACCAGGATCTTGCCCAGCGTCCCCTCGTCGACCGCCTCGACCTCCATGGTGGCCTTGTCGGTCTCGATCTCGGCGATCACATCGCCGGAAACGATCTTGTCGCCTTCCTTCTTGAGCCATTTGGACAGATTGCCCTCTTCCATGGTCGGAGAGAGAGCCGGCATGAGAATGTCGATCGGCATCGCGGTTCTCCCTCAGCGCACCACGTCGGTCCAAAGCTCGGACGGATCCGGCTCCGGATCGGTCTGCGCGAAATCCGCCGCATCGGCCACGATGTCGCGAACCTCCTTGTCCTGCGCCTTGAGGTCGTCCTCGCTCGCCCATTTCTTGTCGATGAGGCGAGCCTTCACCTGCTCGATCGGATCATGCTCCGACCGCATCTTCTGCACCTCTTCCTTGGTGCGGTACTTGGCGGGATCCGACATCGAATGGCCGCGATAGCGGTAGGTCAGCATTTCCAGGATGATCGGCCCGTTGCCGGAGCGGCACCAGTCGGTGGCGAGATCGCCAGCAGACTTCACCGCCCGTACGTCCATTCCATCCACCTGGATGCCCGGAATGCGGAACGAAAGGCCGCGATGAGAAAAGTCCGTCTCGGCGGACGACCGCTGCACCGACGTGCCCATGGCGTAGCGGTTGTTCTCGATGACGTAGATGACCGGAAGCTTCCACAGCGAGGCCATGTTGAAGCTCTCGTAGACCTGCCCCTGGTTGGCAGCCCCGTCGCCGAAGAAGGTGAGCGAGACGTTCTTGTTCTCGCGATATTTGTTGGCGAAGGCCAGGCCCGTGCCGAGCGACACCTGGGCGCCGACGATACCATGCCCGCCGTAGAAGAACTTCTCCTTGGAGAACATGTGCATGGAGCCGCCCTTGCCCCGCGAATAGCCGCCACGGCGTCCCGTCAACTCGGCCATCACGCCGCGCGGCGACATTTCCATCGCCAGCATGTGCCCATGATCGCGATAGGCGGTGATCATCTGGTCGCCTTCGATCATCGCCATCTTCAGGCCGGTGACGACCGCTTCCTGCCCGATATAGAGATGACAGAAGCCGCCGATGAAGCCCATGCCGTAGAGTTGGCCCGCCTTCTCCTCGAAGCGGCGGATCAACAGCATGTCGCGATAGGCCTTGAGTTCCTGCTCCTTCGAGAAGCTCGCCGGAGGCGGCGCCGACAGGGCTTGCGCCTTGGCTTCCGACCTGGATTTGGTAGACGCTTTGCGGGCGGCCGCGGCCATGCATCACTCCCTGTTTCTGTCTCTTGGCGGACATTCCAGCGGCGATGGCCGCTTGTTCGTATGCATGGAAGGCTAGCACGCAGAGGCCCGCGCGGCCATGCGGAAAATTGCATGGGAGCTATGCAGGTAACTATCTCAATTCTATACGCAAAAGGCAAATTAACTGGAACTCAGTTAACGTAACGCCGATCCATCCCGCATGATCGTCAGTTCGCTCGGATGCGACACGTCGAGGGTGAGGCGCGCCTGCTCGTCGAGCATGTCCTTCTCCAGCGTGCCGTCATGCAGAAGCTGCACTTTCCGCTCGAGTTCTATGCGCTGGCCTCGGATCTCGTCCAGCTCGCCCTGCAGTTCGGCCGCGCGCGCCTCGAACGCGTGCTTGGAATTGATGCCAAAGGCGCCGTGATAGACGTGGAAGCCAAAATAGGCGAGGAAGCCCGCTGTTATCGTCGGCAGGATCAACCTGCCGAAATTGCGCTGCTTATGATGACGTGTCCACATGGCGAATACTCGATACTCGCCACGCACCTTGCACCGTCATGCTTAATGGCCGGTTACGACGGCCTCCGCTCTTCGACGGCTGGGAAAAACCCTATCCCCGCAGGATGGAGCGCCCCGCATAGGACGCCTGCCTGCCGAGTTCTTCCTCGATGCGGATCAGCTGGTTGTACTTCGCAAGCCGGTCGGAGCGGGCCAGCGAGCCGGTCTTGATCTGTCCGCAATTCGTGGCGACCGCGAGGTCCGCGATCGTGGAATCCTCTGTCTCGCCGGAGCGGTGCGACATCACGGCGGTGTAGTGCGCCTTGTGCGCCGTCTCCACCGCATCCAGCGTCTCGGTGAGCGAACCGATCTGGTTGACCTTGACCAGGATGGAGTTGGCGACGCCCATGCGGATACCGTCGCGCAGGCGGGCCGAATTGGTGACAAATAGGTCGTCGCCGACGAGCTGCACCTTGTCTCCGCAGAGGTCGGTGAGCGCCTTCCAGCCCTCCCAGTCGTCCTCGGCCATGCCGTCCTCGATCGAGATGATCGGGTAGTCGGCGGCGAGCTTGGCCAGGTATTTCGCCTGCGTCTTCGGATCGCGCGTCTTGCGCTCGCCCTCATAGACGTAGTTGCCGTCCTTGAAGAACTCGGTCGCGGCGCAATCCAGCGCCAGAGCCACGTCCTCGCCGGGCTTGTAGCCGGCCTTTTCGATCGACTGCATGACGAAATCGAGCGCGGCCTGCGCGCTCTTGAGGTTTGGCGCGAAACCGCCCTCGTCGCCGACATTGGTGTTGTGGCCGGCGTCCTTGAGCCGCTTCTTCAGCGTATGGAAAATCTCCGAGCCCCAGCGCACCGCCTCCTTCAGGCTCGGCGCTCCAACCGGCATGATCATGAACTCCTGGAAATCGATCGGGTTGTCGGCGTGCACGCCGCCATTGATGATGTTCATCATCGGTACCGGCAGCACATGGGCGTTGACCCCGCCGACATAGCGGTAGAGCGAGAGGCCCGATGCGTTGGCCGCCGCCCGCGCCACTGCGAGGGACACGCCGAGAATGGCGTTGGCGCCGAGACGGCTTTTGTTGGCGGTTCCGTCGAGGTCGATCATCGCGCGGTCGATCTGCGCCTGCTGCTCGGCTTCCATCCCGCCGACGGCCTCGAAGATCTCCCCGTTGACGGCATCAACCGCCTGCTCGACACCCTTGCCCAGGTAGCGCGTGCCGCCGTCGCGCAGTTCGACCGCCTCATGCGCGCCGGTGGAGGCACCGGACGGCACCGCGGCGCGGCCGCGCGAGCCATCTTCCAGCAGCACATCCACTTCGACGGTCGGATTGCCGCGGCTGTCGAGAATCTCTCGGCCGACGATATCGATGATGGCGGTCATAGGGTTCCCTCGCGATCGCTGATGGCAGCGCTCTCTTAGCGGAAGGCCCGCAAAACGCAATCTGACGCCGTGTCAGTCACGAAAAAAGGCGCCTTTTGGGGCGCCTTCCTTCACTTGCGGTTCGCCTGCTATCACCAGTCCGGCTGCACCTTGTAGTATTCGTAGGATTCGGTGCGCAGCTTCTGACCGTCGTCCTCGGTCAGCTCGTTGATCGAGTAGGCAGGCGCGGCCTCAAGCTGCTCCTTTGAAAACGGCACGACATAGCCGCCCTGGCTGCGCTGATAGTCAAGCGCCGACCACGGGATGGCGTGATACTTCTCGCCGATGCCGAGGAAGCCGCCGAAGCCGATGACAGCGAACAGGATGCCGTTCGACGTCTTGTCGAGCATCACATCCTGGATCGTGCCGATATTCTTGCCGCCGGTGTTATAGACCGTGGTGCCGATGACCCTGGAAGCCGGGATGGCCTGGGTATGTCCGGTATGCGTCGTCATCCTAATCTCCTCGCTCGTGACTGATGGCAGCACAATGAGGAGCCGGCGGGAAAGTTCCTCGCTTTTGTCAAAGCCCCTTTGCGATGCGGTCGAAGGCCATCAACGTCTCGATCAGTGCTGGCATGTCCTTCAGCGGCACCATGTTCGGGCCGTCGGAGGGAGCGCTGTCCGGATCCTGATGTGTTTCTATGAACACACCCGCGACGCCGACCGCGACCGCCGCGCGGGACAGCGTTTCCACGAAACGCCGCTCGCCTCCCGTCGAACCGCCCTGCCCGCCTGGCTGCTGCACGGAATGTGTCGCATCGAAGATCACCGGCGCGCCCATCTCGGCCATGATGGGCAGAGCACGCATGTCCGAAACCAGCGTGTTGTAGCCGAAAGACGCGCCGCGCTCGGTCACCAGCACGTTGGGATTTCCGGATCCAGTCAGCTTGGCGACAACATTCTTCATGTCCCAGGGCGCCAGGAACTGGCCCTTCTTGACGTTGACAACCTTGCCCGTCTGCGCGGCGGCCACCAGAAGATCGGTCTGGCGGCAGAGAAAAGCCGGAATCTGGAGCACGTCGACCGCCGGCGCGACCGCGGCGCACTGCTGCTCGGTGTGGATGTCGGTGAGGATCGGCACGCCGAGTTCCGCACGCAGGTCTTGGAAGATCGGCAACGCCGCCTCAAGCCCTGCCCCGCGCCGGCCGGCGAGCGACGTCCGGTTGGCCTTGTCGAAGCTGGTCTTGTAGATGAAGCCTATGCCCAGCCGAACCGTGATGTCCTTGAGAGCGCCTGCCATGTCGAAGGCATGCTGGCGGCTTTCGAGCTGGCAGGGGCCGGCAATCAGCGCAAGCGGAGCCTTATTGGAGAAGGCGACGCCGCCGCAGGAGACCACCGCGTTAGGGGCATTCATAAGCTCACCTCGCATGCGAACAACAACTCGGCAGCGCCCGGAAGGACCTGCGGGCACGCCAGGCCCGTCAGACCAGCCGGCTCTGATCCATGGCCGCGCCGATGAAGCTCGAGAAAAGCGGATGCGGCTCGAACGGGCGGCTTTTCAGCTCCGGATGATATTGCACGCCGATGAACCAGGGATGGTCGCTGTATTCCACCGTCTCCGGCAGAACGCCGTCGGGCGACATGCCCGAGAAGACGAGGCCGCAATCCTCCAGCCGCTGCTTGTAGTCGACATTGACTTCGTAGCGATGGCGATGGCGCTCGGAGATTTCCGTGCCGCCGTAGATGCCGGCAATCCGCGTGCCGGCCGACAGCCGCGCGTCGTAAGCACCGAGCCGCATGGTACCGCCCAGATCGCCGGTCTCCCGGCGCTTCTCCAGCATATTGCCTTTCAGCCATTCCGTCATCAGCCCGACGACAGGTTCCTTGGCAGGCCCGAATTCAGTCGACGAGGCGTTGTCTATTCCGGCCAGCGACCGGGCAGCCTCGATGCAGGCCATCTGCAT